>CANESN010000043.1 GCA_947441105.1 Micrococcales bacterium | reverse complement strand
GCTAAGAACACAGTTTCCGGCAGCACCGCGGATGCAGCAATTGCCGCTCCGGGAGCAGCCGGGATGTATGGGTTGTTGACATTAGCTAGCGACATCGGTGAGAACAAGAATGCACAAACTCGCTTTCTTGAGGTTGGAAGATCCGCTAAGCCAACCGCGCGTACCGGCTTTGACAAGACCAGCGTGATTGTTGAGCTGCCAGATGACCGTCCGGGTGGGCTACTTGAAATGCTGGAGCAGTTTGCTGCTCGAGGCGTGAACCTATCTCGAATTGAATCTCGCCCAGTCGGCGATCGTTTTGGTCGCTACCGTTTCAACATCGACGCCCAGGGTCACATCGACGACCAGGCAATTGCCGAAGCGCTAATGGGATTGCACCGTTTTTCACCAAAAGTCATTTTCCTGGGCTCATACCCAAGGGCTGACAAGAACGAATCTGTGCACGAGGGCAACAATGCCAATAAGGCGTATCAGTCCGCTCAGGACTGGCTGGACTCACTCAAGGGGTAAACCCCAGGCAGAACAGCTTCAAAGTTCACGCCTTGGGCATCTACAGAAATCGACCAAGTCATCGTTAGGTCGGTAAACAGGGCCGAACCTAAGCCGTTTACCTCTGCGGTCAATGGAGCTCCGTCGTTACTGGCTTTGAGCCAGAGGTCACCGTCGGCGTTTTTGCAGAGGGAAACAAATAAGTGCTTTGCCTTGCCGTGACGGTAGGCATTTCCCGCGAGCTCCTTGATGATTTCGGATGCGCATCGAGCCGTGGTCAAATTCTCCAGCAGTACCTTGGCAGATTTGTCGATGACAAATTCTATGCTCAGAACACCTGACCAAGTTTCTTGAGTTTCTTTTACCAACTTCGAAAATGGCTGCTCCTGAGACCAATCTCCCTTTAGCGCAACTACTGCCCTGTCTAATTCTTTGAGGATCTGTTTCACATCCGCGGGGCTGTCTTGGTTTGCCTGCTGGAGTCTCGAGGCTGCAACCGTTAGAGCACCCTGGACGGTGCCGTGAACCAGGTATGCCCATTTCTTTTGGGCCAACCAAATTTGCTGCTCAAAGATTGTTTCGCTGCGGGTGAGTTCTAGATTCAAGCCGGACAACTCACCCTCAATCTGATCTCGGCTTCGCTCAATTGCGCGCCAGAGCGTGATTGATACGCCCACAAACATGAACACCCCAATGCCAGACGAACGAACTTGCACGAGGTCCGGATGACCGTCGATGAAGTAGACGGTAGTTAGCTGCAGCGGCAAATAGGCGATAAACAAAATCGCAGTCATTGCCAGCCAGTTCGAGAACCGAGAACGCAGCGGAATTAACGAGAACAGCTTTCGCAAACCCAAGCCGATCGGAATGATTGCCAGGCTGGCTGCAAAGGCTGCCAAGGTGACCAATGGCGTGGAGAGCGAATTGATTGTGAACAAAATATTTGGCATTGCCAAAAGATAGGTACCCACCACTCGGGTGTCCTCAACGGCATGAACGGTGTTCGGTCTGCCAAACCTGAGCGGCTTGCGAATCACCTTGAGCTCTTTGGTGACGGTTAAATCATCAAGGCGGTCTCTGAGCTTGTGGCTAAGTGGTCGGACCTGGTTGGTGATCAACTCTCGAATCTCGTCGGCCACTAAGCGAATCTCTTCCTTGCGGCTTGCCTTTGAGAGGTTATCTTTGATTCTGTCTAGTTCTCCAAGTAGAGCGCTCTGCGCCATTTTGCGAAGGCTCTTCTCTGTCGAGCTCGCCTTGTAGCTGGTTGCTTTTCGACTCTCGAGCAAGGCTTCATTTGCCTGAGTCAACTTTGACATTGCAGCCAGGTGGCGATTGGTGGAGTACATAAGCTCCGACATCGCGATCAAGGTAATCAACGCGACAGTGATGTCACCTGGGAGTCGTTGAACATAAACATCCCAAGCCTCGGCTGGGGAAACAGTGAATACATTTTCTAGCAGGTAGCCGCGGCTAGTTCCCATAATGAGCAAGCCAAGACTCACCCACCCCCAGCGCGCTCCAGTTGGAGCAGCGTCAACAATCACAATCAGAATGGGATATAGAAGCCAGTAACCGATAAATGATGCTGCGATGAATAGCCCCGCATTGGGAGTTGCAACCTCTCGCGAACCTAGGTCATAAGAAAAAATACTGGAGGCCTGAAAAAAGAGAATTGACCCCCAAATCCAAGGGGATCGAAGATTTAGTCTTCCCATGTGTTCGGTAAAGGCCCGAACAAAACCCAGCACGGTCACAGCCGCAGGACTTCTAATTGCTTCGGAGGTCATCTAGAGAAGCCAGTGGCCTTTAGGTATTGAATTGCAGCCTGAACTCGACGTTCAGGACCGCCCTGTTCGGAGATGCCCATCGCTTTGAATGCTCGCACCAAAATCAAGCGGACCGCTCTAATGGTCGTGTTTCTAATTTGAGCAATTTCTTCGTTTGATTTACCCATGGCCAAAAGCTGAACCACCTGGAGTTGTGAGCGACTTAGGTTGTGCAGGGTATTGCCGGATTCGAGGTTCTCTCTAAACTGCTTCCCCGCTCCGCGCGCAACACCGATTATTGCGGCGTTTAGAAAATTGCTGTCACCGAGGTTGGACTTCAAGAGGTATCCGTAACCGGCAGGCAAACTCTTCACAGACTTACCGGCTAGACGTGGTTCGGCAACGTTGGTTAGAAAAAGGATTGCAAGGGTTGGGCTGGAGTGTTTTAGCGAGGTTGCGAGATCAAAACCGTCAGGTCCGCTACCCAGGTCAACATCGAGAATCGCAAGGTCCGGATCAAAGCCGCTGCAGGCTTTTTTCGCAGTCGCAGCATCGGTCGCGGTCGTTACCTCATGGCCTTGGCCCCTCAAGGTTTCGCTAAGCAGAGTAAGTACTAAAGGCTCGTCATCAACTGCGAGAATTTTCAATCCAATTGCCATGCAATAACAATGCCAGCTAACTGCAATCCATACGGATAACCACATTCCCCTAGAGGAACATTAGAGTCGAATCTTGAGAACCCGGTGTTTCAAGCTGAAGTCAACTTCCAGCACTTCGCCAATCACATCGCCATCCAGCTGAAGCGGGCTGAGGTGATGTGGCTTCACTCGAATGCGTGAACCACCAAGGTTCTCAATCGTCTTTAGGTTGGCGGTTTGGTCCATCCACTTTCGCCCTAGCGCCAATGGTCTTACAACTTTGTTCTGCCAGGTCACGCGAGCTATGAAGTCCACCCAGTCCCAAATCTTTCGCGGTCCAATTGCCGCAACATCTAACTTGCCGTCATCCAACCTGGCATCCGGCATCATCGAGATTTGGCCGGGAAGCCAACCGGCATTGCCGATCAGAATCGAGTAGCTCTTGAGGGTTCTAGGAGAGAAGTCATCGACTAGCACCTCAAACTTTTCAAACTTCAAAGGCAACGACCTAAAGCCACCTTCTATATAGGCAATCCAGCCGACTCGTCTTTTGAGCTCAGTTTGGGTGCGCTGCATGATTCTGGCGTCCATCCCAATGCCGGCAATTCCGGTGAAATAGAGCTTGGTGAGTTCGCCGTGTTGGTTGATTGCCTTGGCAACTCCAAGGTCGATCTCATAGACATCGCCAATCACCGCTCGGCGGATGCACTTATCGAGGTTGGTAATTGGCAGCTTTAGGTTTCTCGCCAGGATGTTGCCGGTGCCAATTGGGACAAGCCCTAGGGAGACAGCGGCTTCTTCCTCAAAGACTGCCTGCACGCATGCCCTGACCGTGCCGTCGCCACCGGCAACGATGATGTGGGTGGCACCAGCCTCGATTGCCTTTTTAGTCGCCTTCAAGCCACCGGTTTTGTTATCCGAGGGGAAGTAGCTCAGGTTTACAAAACCTGCTTTTGAGAACGCAGCCTCGATTTTCGCCCTCGTGATTTTCGAGGGGTGGAAGATTACAGCCATGTTCTGCACTCCCCAAGCCTAAGCGTTATAGAAGGTAGGCTTGAGGCCGTGATTGACATCAATCTTTTAAGAGAGCAGCCAGAGGCGATTCGGGCCTCGCAAGTGGCGCGCGGAGCCGATGTATCGCTAGTCGACCAGGCAGTGAAATTAGACCTCGACAAGCGTGCGGCGCTCGCTGAATTCGAAAGGCTTCGCGCTGCTCAAAACCAGCACGGCAAGCTAGTCGCCTCCGCTCCAAAAGAAGAGAAGGCAGCGCTTGTTGCTCAAGGCCAAGAGATGGCAGTTGCTGTCAAGGCCGCGGATGCAGCCGCTAATGCGGCGGACGAAGAGCTGACCAAGATCCTCTTCAAGATCGAGAATGTCGTAAACGAGAACGTGCCAGCCGGTGGCGAAGAGAACTTCGTTCTGGTCAAAGAGGTCGGCACCATCCCAACATTTAGTTTTGAACCTAAAGATCACGCAGAGCTAGGTGAGCTTCTAGACATCATAGACATCGAGCGCGGTGTCAAGATCTCAGGCTCTCGCTTCTACTTCCTAAAAGGTTTGGGAGCTCGCCTTGAGCTTGCGATGATGCAGCTTGCCCTAGAGCAAGCATCCGAAGCTGGCTTTACCGCTTTGATAACACCTACCCTGGTCAAGCCAGAGGTAATGCAGGGCACTGGCTTCCTTGGCGAGCACGCCGATGAGATTTACTACCTGCCGGCAGATGATTTGTATCTGACCGGAACCAGTGAAGTAGCTCTTGCCGGTTACCACCGCGATGAGATCCTTGACAGCCTTGACGAGCCAATGCGCTATGCCGGTTGGTCAACCTGCTACCGCCGTGAAGCCGGAGCAGCCGGTAAGGACAACCGCGGTATCTTGCGTGTTCACCAGTTCAACAAGCTGGAGATGTTCAGTTACTGCAAGCCAGAAGATGCAGAGGCAGAGCACGCTCGCCTGTTGCAGTGGCAGGAGCAGATGCTCCAAAAGTGTGAGCTTCCTTACCGCGTGATTGATGTTGCAGCCGGTGACCTAGGTTCCTCTGCTGCCAGAAAGTATGACGTTGAGGCGTGGGTTCCTACCCAGGGCACCTATCGCGAACTGACTTCCACCTCAAACTGCACCACCTTCCAGGCCCGCAGACTAAACACCCGCTACCGAGATGAAAATGGCAAGCCAAAGACTGCGGCCACGCTAAACGGAACCTTGGCCACCACCAGATGGTTGGTTGCGATTTTGGAGAACCACCAGCAGGAAGACGGTTCGGTGGTAATTCCTAAGGCACTTCGTCCTTACCTTGGCGGCCTCGAAAAGATTGCGCCTAAGCACTAACCCATGGCAGCTTTCGAACCCTGGCTTATTGGCATCGATATCGATGGCACTTTGGTGCACGATGACGGCTTTCTTTCTAAGCGTGTAGTTGAGCAAGTTTCACGCGTTCGCGCTCTTGGTCACGAGGTTGTGATTGCAACCGGCAGGGCTGCAGCAAATGCCTATCCGGTTATCAAAGACCTAGGGGTATCTCTAAACCACTCGGTTTGCTCCAACGGAGCGGTCACCATTCGTTTTGAAGATGATCACCCGCGCGGCTATGCGATGCACGATGTGAAGACTTTTGATCCATCAGAGGTTTTGACCGAGCTAATCGAGCACTTACCAAACGCACACTTCGCCGTTGAGCATGCCGATGGCAGCTACCGATTCCACAAGCCTTTCCCCTCTTACGCACTTGGCGATGACAATCGCGAAGCGCCGCTCTCAGAACTTATGGAGCACCCGGTCTCTAGAGTGGTTGTGCTTTCTCCAGACCACGATGTCGACCAGTTCCTAGGCCTTATGGCCAAGGTTGGTTTGCAGTCGGTTTCCTACGCGATTGGCTACACCGCATGGTTAGACATCGCGCCTAAGGGAATCGACAAGGGTCATGCGCTAGAGCAATTGCGCCAGCAGTACCAAATTCCGGGCGAGCGCACCTTGGTTATGGGCGATGGCCGCAATGACATCGAGATGTTCCGCTGGGCCAGGTCAATGGGTGGTTACGCCTATGCGATGGGCCAGGCTCCAGAAGAGGTAAAGCTTGAGGCAACTGCGGTCACCGCAGCGGTCGATCAAGACGGCGTAGCTCAGGTGCTAGAGGCACTTGAGGGTCTCAAATTCTTAGATTAACCACTAAACTTGCCCGCGGAGGTCTGTCCGAGCGGCCGATGGAGCTGGTCTTGAAAACCAGTGGACAGCAATGTCTCGTGGGTTCGAATCCCACGGCCTCCGCCATTTTCATAGCCCACTATCAGCAATTAATCTCTAGACTTTTCAAGTGACCCAGCCCGAATTCATTTTTCCCGAAGATCAGCGCCGCCCAAGGCGACGCGGTTGGCTCACCAAACTCCTAATTTCTATGGTTGTTGTCGCCGGTTTAGGCGTTGCAGCGGTCGGTGGTGGCTACGTATATCTAATTAGTCAGCTCAATGCTGCGGGTATCGATGTTTACTCAACCGATGGTGAAACCTTTGCGCCTCCAACCGCCGACGAAATCAACGGCGCAATCAATGTTTTGGTTATCGGTTCTGATACTCGAGTGGGTCAGGGTAAGACCTCCTACGGCCCAGCCGGCAATGCACTTGCCGATGTAATCATTCTTTTGCACGTTTCTGCAGACCGCAAAAATGCGGTTGCGCTCTCTTTCCCAAGAGACCTAATGGTCTCGGTCCCAGAGTGCCCAAACCCTGAAGGCGGCGAGAAGTACTCCGCCAAGGACATGGTTCAGATCAACGCCACCATGAACACCGGTGGCCCTGCCTGCACGCTGCTAACTGTGCAAAAGCTAACCGGTGTAAAGATCCCATACCTAGCGATGATCGACTTCAAGGGCGTTATCGCGATGAGCGAGGCCGTTGGTGGCGTAACGGTTTGTGTTGCCGAACCCATTAAGGATG
>CANESN010000042.1 GCA_947441105.1 Micrococcales bacterium | reverse complement strand
GGCCTGTGCCTGCTGGTGGCCAGGAAACAGCGAAGCAACGTGACCGTCAGGCCCCATTCCCAAAATCACAACGTCGAAGACTGGTGCTGTCTCGCCGAGTGGCCCAAAAAGCGATTCAATCTCGGAGTTGAACACGTTAGCGGCCTCTTCCACCGGCAGATCTGCTGCGGGGAATCGGTGCAATTTTGCCGAAGAGAGTTCTGGCCAAGCAACAATGCCCTGGTGTTCATTCCGATCTGGGTGGTCAAGGTCAACAAAGCGCTCATCGCCAAAGAAGATATCAACGTTGGAAAGATCAAGGCCTAGGTTCTTGAAATCGCCGAGAATCTTGATGCCGAGGGTGCCGCCGGTTAGAACCAGTCTCGCGTTACCTCGCAGAGCTATAGCTTTTTCCAGTAGAACAGCGATGTCGCTAGCAGCCTGAGCCGTAAGGGCAGGATCGGAGGAGAAGTCCTTGACCTCGATCATCTACCAAAGCCTTTGGTAAGGACCTCACCAAAAACTTCGTCCTCACCGAGGAATCTCATGTCTTCAACAAGGCAGTCTTGGTTAGATCGACGGGGGAGTAGAACAGATGAGTGCGGTGCACCGGTCTGGTCAATTTCCGCAACTTCACCGTGACGAATAATCTCTAGCTCGCCATCGGTGAAGTGGATTCTTACACCCGCAATGCCTTCAACATTCTCACCGTCAAGTCTGTGCTCGATCTTTACTTTTACGCCTAAACGCAGCTCCAGCCAGCTGGCTAGAAGTTCCGCACTTGGGGATAGATCGGAACCGATGACTTCGATAGCGCTTACTTTGCGATTGAGGTGCTGATCAAAAAGCGCCGCTATCTGCGCTCGCCAAAGCGTGATTCGAGTCCAAGCCATATCTCCATCACCCGGGCGATAGTGCTTCGCAAATTCCGCCAAAAATGCCGGTGCATCGGCTTGCTCTGCTGAATCCACGATGCGACGAGTTGCGATCTTTCCGATTGCACTCTGCGATGGGTTTGGATCGCATGAGGATGGCCACCAGGCCACGACAGGTGCATCCGGGAGGAGAAGTCCCATAACCAGTGATTCTGGGTTGCTCGCGGCTGCGCCATGGGCTTTGAGAATAACCACCTCGGAAGCACCAGCGGCACCTCCAACTCGAATCTCGGCATCTAGGTATGAGGAAGCGCCTTGAGGCTCATCGTCATCGGCTAGCAAAATGATTCTCGAAGGGTGAAGTCGACTTGCACTGTTTGCAGCCTTCACGGCCTCTTCGATGTGTGCGAAATCTGTCTCAATCAAAAGCGTTAACACGCGACCAAGTGCTACAACTCCGCCGGATTCTCTAAGCTCCTGAAGCTTCTTTCCGATTTGGCTAGAGGTTGTGTTCGGCATATCGACGATCATGGGCGCCTCCAGCTTCTGCCATCGCGCTCAAGCATCGCGTCGGAGGAACTTGGTCCCCAACTACCGGGGGCATACTGCTCGGGCTGCCCGGACGCTTCCCAGTGAGAAACAATCGGATCCAGAATCTCCCAGCTCAATTCCACCTCGCGCTGGCGAGGGAAAAGCGGTGGTTCACCCAGCAGAACATCCAAAATCAAACGCTCGTAAGCCTCAGGGGAGTCCTCGGTAAAGGCGTGACCGTAGCCAAAGTCCATCGTGACATCTCGAACTTGCATCGCAGGACCTGGCACCTTCGAACCAAATCTCATGGTCACACCCTCATCGGGTTGAACTCTGATCACGAGAGCGTTCTCACCAAGAAGCGATGTTTGGTTCTGGGCAAACAACTGTTGTCCGGCGCGCTTGAAGACGATAGCGATTTCGGTCACTCGTCTTCCCAAACGCTTGCCGGCACGCAGGTAGAAAGGAGCGCCTTGCCAACGAGCATTGTTGATGTCCAGTCGCATGGCGGCATAGGTCTCGGTCACTGACTCCGGGTTGATACCCTCTTCACCCAAGAAGCCAAGCACCTCGCTGCCACCTTGCCAGCCACCGGAATACTGTCCGCGCGCGGTTTGCTGCGAAAGGTCCGCCGGAATTTCAACTTCGGCCAGCACCTGCTCTTTAGCAGCTCGCAAATCTGCTGCGTCAAAAGTTTCTGGACGCTCCATGGCGGTTAGCGCCAAAAGCTGCAGCAGGTGGTTTTGAATTACGTCTCTAGCGGCACCAATACCGTCGTAATAACCTGCTCGACCACCGATGCCGATGTCCTCGGCCATAGTGATTTGAACGTGGTCTATGTATTTGGAGTTCCACAGCGGCTCAAACATTTGGTTGGCAAACCTAAGTGCCAAGATGTTTTGAACGGTCTCTTTGCCTAGGTAGTGATCGATTCTGAAAACCGAGTCCTCAGGAAAAACTCGCTCAACAACGCTGTTGAGCTCTTTTGCGGTTTCCAGATTTGAACCAAATGGCTTCTCAATAACTACTCTGCGGAACTGACCGGTGGCAGCTTGCGTGAGTCCGGCTGCCTCTAGTTGGTTTACAACCAATGGGAAATCGCGCGGTGGAATTGAAAGATAGAAAGCGTGATTGCCCGCGGTGCCGCGTTCGCGGTCTAGCTCATCAACGGTCTCGCGCAGTTTCTTGAATGCTTCCGGGTCATCGTGACGGCCAGCGACAAAACGAATTCCCTTGCTTAGCTGCTGCCAAACATCCTCTGACCAAGTAGTCCTCGCGTTTGCCTTTACTGCCTCGTAAACAATTTGCTCAAAGTCTTCTTCGCTCCAGTCGCGACGCGCAAAGCCAACCAGCGAGAAGGCCGGCGGCAATAGACCGCGGTTCGCCAGGTCATAAATTGCAGGCAGTAGTTTCTTACGCGAAAGATCACCGGTTACGCCAAACATAATCAAACCGGAAGGTCCGGCAATCTTATGCATGCGGCGATCAAATGGATCGCGGAGTGGGTTCTGGGTCACGAAGCAATTACCTTCTTTAGCCGCTCGAGATCGGCAAGCGGATTGCTAACGCGAAGGGTCAATACCGGTAAGCCGTTGTCTTTCAGGACGTTTGCATCTCCAGCAGCCTGGGCCTGAATCAGGCTTCCGAAGCTAAATGGGCGACCTTCGATAGCTAGATCGCTTGCGAAGTCCGAAGTTAGCTGCAGGAATACACCCTGCTTTGGACCGCCCTTGTGATACTGACCGGTGGAGTGTAAGAACCTTGGACCCCAACCAAAGGTAACTGGACGTCCAGATCGCTTCGCAAGCGCATCCCTGAGAGTTTCGAGCTGCGGATAAGCCATGCGGTTCAAATAGGCATGCACCGAGATGTAACTCGCATCTCCAACCAAGTTCAATAGCTGCTCAACCGCAGAGTCCAGTGTGGATCCCGATAGCTCAAAGCCATAGCTCTTGACAGCGATACCGCCGTCAACAAAGTCGAGAGGGGCGGAAGATGCGGGGGAGTCCAGTAGAGCCCTGGCCGCAATCTTCGCGCTTTCGACATTTGGCTGATCAAAAGGATTGATTCCTTGCAGGTAACCGGCGATTACGGTCGCGTACTCCCAGAGCAAGAACAGCTCGCCAAGGTTGCCGCTAAAGACCGCATCGGTGTTTCCAAAAACTTGAGTTCCAAAGCGAATCAACAGGGTGTCAGCCGGCAGGCTTGAAATCTCAGGGGCGTTGGCAGTAACGACAACCGGAAGGATGCCCCTATCTTCCTTACCGGAGGATTCTGCGACCAACTGTTCTACCCAGTCGCCAAAGCCATTTAGCCCATCGCACTCGATCAAGAACTTGTCCTTGAGGCCAGAACCATTCGTTGAGCGTCCAAGCATCGCTCCAAGCCATAGCCCAGGGTTTTCGCTCGAATCAGAACCAAGTAGGGCGGATGCTGAAACTGCTGAACTCAATAGCTCCGTGACGTCCGCTCCCGCGAGACCAGAAGGCACAAGCCCAAAGGCGGTCAACGCACTATAGCGACCGCCGACATTTGGGTCGGCGTTGTATACCCGATAGCCAGCTGTGCGACTTGCCACATCTAGCGGAGAACCCGGATCGGTAACAATCACAATGCGCTCGGTAGGCTCGATTCCGGCCGCCTTGAACGCAGTCTCGAAAGCTCGCTTCTGCGAATCGGTCTCGACGGTGGATCCAGACTTTGAAGAGACCACAACTGCAGTTCTTTGGAGGTGAATCAGAGCCGAAGCCACCTGATCAGGAGCTGTTGCATCCAGAACGACAAGATCGACCTTGGCATTTTTGGTTATTACCTCAGGGGCTAGTGAAGATCCACCCATTCCGCAAAGCACAAAGCGGTTTACACCCTTGGCCGCAAACTCATCGCGGAGTGCAAAAATCTCTGGAAGCAATTCCTGCGAGTCACGTGCACTTGTAATCCAGCCCAGGCGAATCGAAGCCTCTGGCTGAGCAGCTGCACCCCAGAGCGAGTCGTCCTTTGAAGCTATACGCGATGCCACCGATGCCGAAATTAGCTTTTGGACCTCAGATTCAAGGGCCGAATGCTTTCCGGCAGAGAGGATTAACTTCACTTAGAAGCCTCCAAGGCCCGCGCAACTGATTCAACAAGCTCGTTCCAAGAGACGATGAACTTGTCAACGCCCTCTTCTTCCAACAAGTTGGTGACATCAACAATGTCCACTCCCGCGGTCGCCAATTCAGCCATGAACTCATTTGCTGCAGGGATTAGGGATGTGATGGAATCCTGCGGAACAACACCGTGGTCAAAGGTCGCCATCATGGTCTTTTCCGGCATGGTGTTGACTAGGTTCTTGGCGATCAGCTCAGTGACATACAAAGTGTCTGGCAGTGCTGGGTCTTTAACTCCGGTAGAGGCCATCAGCGGACGCTGGTAGCGAGCTCCGTTAGCTTCCAATGCTTTCCACTCATCGCTTGCGGTGCGCTCCAGGAAGGCTGCGTATGCGAGACGAGCATTAGCCAAAGCGGCCTTGCTCTTGAGTTCAGGCTTTCCAAGAGCAACCAAGCGCTTGTCAACCTCGGTGTCAACACGAGATACGAAGAACGATGCAACCGAGTGGATCTTACTTAGGTCCTTGCCGTTGTTTTGAGCCTGGCGAAGTCCCTCGAAGTAAGCGTCCATAACTTCGTGGTAGCGCTCCACAGAGAAGATCAAGGTGACATTGACGCTGATGCCAGCAGCAGTAACTGCTGTGATGGCAGGCAATCCGGCTTTGGTCGCAGGAATCTTGATCATCACGTTCTCGCGATTTACCAGCTTGTAGAGATCAAGTGCCTGAGCAATGGTTCCCTTGGTGTCAAAAGCTAGTCCCGGCTCAACCTCGATTGAGACTCTGCCGTCAACGCCATTTGAACTGTCGTAGATGCCGCGGAAGATATCGCAAGCTGCTGCCACATCAGTTGAAGTGATGTTCACAATTGCCTGCAGGGCATCGTGACCAAGTGCTGCCTCCTCCGCCAGAGCCTTCGAGTAGAAAGGATCCTTTAGGGCAGCGGCAAAAATGCTCGGGTTAGTGGTAACGCCGCGGACGCTGTAGTTGTCGATCAGGTGCTTGAGGTTTCCAGATTCGATGCGCTCACGGGAGAGGTCATCCAGCCAGATAGAAACTCCGTTGGCGGTTGCATTTGCAAGTGGGTTGGTCATCTTGGCTCCTAGCGGGCTTTCTTTGCAGCAGCAACTACTGCCTCGGTGGTGATTCCAAATTCGCGGTAGAGCGTTGCGTAGTCAGCTGATGCTCCGTAGTGGTCGATGCCGATGCTTGCGCCCTGGTCGCCGACGTACTTTCTCCAGCCCATGGTCAATCCGGCCTCGATTGAGACTCGAGATTTGACCGAACTTGGTAGAACGCTCTCGCGGTATTCGGTCGACTGCTCTTCGAACCATTCCAAACAAGGTGCAGATACAACTCGAGTAGAGATGCCCTGACTTTCTAGCTCGGTGCGAGCCGCAACGGCAAACTGCACCTCGCTGCCGGTGGCAATCAGAATCACATCTGGCTTGCCGTTAGAGGCTTCATGGAGGATATATGCACCCTTAGCCACCTGCTCTGCACCGGAGCTCGCATCGCGCTGGAAGACAGGTAGGTTCTGACGGGTCAGGATGATTCCGGCAGGAGCGTTCTTACGCTTCAGAATCTCCAGCCATGCGTAAGAGGTTTCGTTGGCATCAGCCGGACGAACCACAGCAAGGTTTGGGATTGCGCGCAGCGCGGTTAGGTGCTCGATTGGCTGGTGGGTTGGGCCATCTTCACCCAAGGCCACAGAGTCATGAGTCCAGACGTAAGTTGCTGGCACACCCATTAGCGCAGCCAAGCGAACTGCTGGACGCATGTAGTCGGAAAACACCAAGAAGGTGCCGCCAAAGACCCTGGTGTGACCAGAAAGAGTGATTCCATTCAGGATTGCACCCATGGCGTGCTCGCGAACACCAAAGTGCAGAATGCGACCTGCCTTGGTAGGGGTCCAGTGCGCAACCTGCCACTTAGCAGGAACAAAAGAGCCACCGCCCTCGATGGTGGTGTTGTTGGATTCCGCCAAGTCAGCAGAACCACCCCAAAGCTCAGGCATGACACCTGCAATAGCGTTGATAACCTTGCCGCTTGCCGCACGGGTTGCAATCTCGGTGCCAGCTTCAAACACTGGGAGTGCTGCCTCGAGGCCGGCAGGCAATTCACCGGAAACTAGTCGCTCTAGTAGGGCTGCGTTCTCAGGGTTTTGGGTTTTCCAGCTCGAGAACCTCTGCTCCCATTCGCTTCTTACAACCGCTGAGCGGGTAAACAAAGCGCGGGTGTGAGAGATAACTTCGTCCGACACTTCAAAGTTCTTAGCTGGATCAAAGCCAAGTGCTTGCTTCAAGCCGGCGAGCTCCTCGCCGCCAAGCTTGGAACCGTGGATCTTGCCAGT
>CANESN010000041.1 GCA_947441105.1 Micrococcales bacterium | reverse complement strand
GCTGCATACCGAGCCAGATGATCCACTTACCAACTGGTGGGTGGACAACATAGGCACCATCTTGCATAAAGCCGGATACGTCGCCGGCTTCAAAGGCGGTATTCGCACCATCCGGCCACTGCTTCTCATGGCCGAATAACCCGAGCGTGAAGGCGTCTTTTACGTAGTAGGTCTCGTCGAATACCAATAGCTGCGGGTTCGCAAGATTGCCAAATCTAAGCAGTGCTCCCAGCGCGGTGATCAGCAGGGTGCTGATAGGAGTAAAAAAACGGCTGGCAGCTGCGCGTTTGGTCAATGTAAGCAGCCCGTAAATCACCCTTAGATGCTAGTTTGCTTAGCGTGTTGATTCTTGCTGCGACTCCCATTGGTAATCTCTCTGACGCCTCTCAGCGTCTCAGGGATGTTCTCGCATCAAGTGAGCACATTGCCGCGGAGGACACTAGAACCCTCAAGCAGCTGGCCTCAGGACTGGGAATTCGTCTTCACGCCAGGCTCTACAGCCTTCACGAGCACAGCGACCAAGAGCGAACTGCGCTTTTGGTTGAGGTTGCCCGCGATCACGATCTATTGGTGGTCTCAGATGCCGGAATGCCGACCATCTCTGACCCGGGCTACCAATTGGTGCGTGACTGCGCGCAAGCGGGAATCGAGATCATCGCAATCCCTGGACCGTCTGCAGTTATCTCGGCGCTCGCTGTCTCCGGCTTGCCAACCGACCGTTTTAGCTTCGAGGGATTTCTACCTCGCAAGCAAGGTGAGCGCGTCAGGGTGTTTACCAGCCTCAAAGATGAAGCTCGCACCATGGTGTTTTTTGAGGCCCCGCATCGAATTCACGAGTCACTGGTGGATGCGGCATCCGTGTTTGGGGAAGAGCGCTTAGGGACAGTTTCACGTGAGCTCACAAAAAAGTTCGAACACACCGAGCGAGGAACGCTCGCCGATCTAATTACCTGGGCTGCTGGTTCGCCCAAGGGTGAAATGGTTTTGATCATCGCCGGCGCTGCCCCAAAAACCTTCGACATTGCAGATCTTGGACAAAAAGCCTTGGCACTAGCAGCCTCCGGAATGGGCCTAAAGCAGGCTTGCGCGGACCTTGCGGAAGCCAGCGGTGCGTCAAAGAGCGCAATTTACGCTGAAGCGCTTTTGCACAAACCCTAAGATATCAAGGGTGTCCAAGTCCTTTTATGTAACCACCCCCATCTTCTACGTGAACGATGCCCCTCACATTGGCCACGCCTATACCGAGGTGGCCTCGGATGTGCTGACCAGATGGCACCGCTCCAGGGGTGAGAACTCATTCCTGCTCACCGGAACCGATGAGCACGGTGAGAAGGTTTTGCGCACCGCACTTGGCAACAACACCGATCCCAAAAGCTGGACTGACAAGTTGGTCACCGAGTCTTGGTTGCCACTTTTGGAAACCATCGACATCGACAACCAAGACTTCATTAGAACTACCGAGCCTCGCCACGAGAAGGCCGTGCAGCAATTTCTGCAAAAGCTTTACGACACCGGATTCATCTACCAGGGCTCGTTCCAGGGTAATTACTGCGTGGGCTGCGAAGAGTATAAAAATGAATCAGATTTGATTGATGGCACCGGAGATTTCTCTGACCAAAAAGTCTGCGCCATTCACTCCAAGCCGGTTGAGCAGCTAAACGAAACCAACTACTTTTTCAAGCTCAGCGAATTCCAGGATCGACTGCTGGCTTACTACGAAGCAAACCCAACTTTCATTCAGCCAGAGAGTGCTAAGAACGAGGTTGTCTCGTTTGTCCGCTCAGGACTGAGCGACCTCTCAATTTCAAGGTCCAAGGAAAGATTTGACTGGGGAATTGACATTCCTTGGGACGACCAGCACATCACCTACGTTTGGTTCGATGCGCTGTTGAACTACATCACGGCCATTGGATACGGGTCTGACGAAGACAAGCTCAACTCGCTCTGGCCAGCAGATGTCCAGGTGGTTGGAAAAGACATTCTTCGCTTTCACGCGGTTATCTGGCCAGCAATGCTGATGGCTGCGGGTCTTTCGCCAGCCAAGCAGGTATTTGGTCACGGTTGGCTATTGGTCGGCGGCGAGAAGATGTCAAAGTCCAAGCTCACCGGTATCGCGCCAACCCAGATCACAGACATCTTTGGCTCCGATGCCTTCCGCTACTACTTCATGAAGGCAATTGGTTTTGGTTCTGACGGCTCCTTCAGCTGGGAAGACCTAAGTGCTCGATACAACTCCGAGCTCGCAAATGGTTTTGGAAACCTTGCCTCGCGAGTTATCGCGATGATCAATAAGTACTTTGATGGAGTGGTCCCTGCTCCAAGTGACTACCAAGAAGCAGATCTCGCTATCCAAAAGGTTGCTCGGGAGGCAGTGGATGGTTCAAATGCTGCAATCGACAAGGTTGCCATCCACGAGGCGATTGCCAAGGTTTGGACTTTGGTTGATGAGCTCAACAACTACATCACCGTTCAGGCACCGTGGGTTTTGGCCAAGGACGAAACAGATCGCGATCGCTTGGCAACCGTGCTTTACACAACCGCCGAGGGACTTCGCCTGCTTGCAGTATTGCTAAACCCAATTGTTCCTAAGGCAGCTCAGAAGCTTTGGGCTTCAATCGGTACCGGTCTTGGTGAGCTTTCAGAGCAGCGCATTCAGCAGGCGGTTTGGGGATTGCTACCAGCCGGCACAAAGCTAGGTGAGCTAGAGGTTTTGTTCCCTCGCGTAGAGGAACAATGAGCGAACCGATTCGCACCAGAAACACTTATGACGGTTTAGATAACCGCGCGGTTAACTACCCCGAGTTACCAGCACCGCTTGAAGTTGGCACCTACGACAACCACACGCACCTAGAGATTGCCGACGGCGAGCACCCAATGTCAGTCGCCGAGCACCTAGAGCGCATGCGACAGGTGAATATGCTCGGAGCGGTTCAGGTTGGCGTCACGCTTGAGAGCTCTATCTGGTCTGCCGAGGTAGCGAAGTCAGAGCCAATGCTTCTGGCGGCGGTCGCCCTTCACCCAAATGAAGCACCGCTCTACAAAACTCGCAAAGAATTAGACGACGCTATTGCCGGAATCGCAGAGCTCGCCAAGTTACCGAGGGTTCGCGCCATCGGCGAGACCGGTCTTGATTTCTTTAGAACCCAGGGCGATGCTGAACTTGAGGCGCAGGCCTACTCATTTGAGCAGCACATCGCGATTGCCAAAGAGAACGATCTAGCGCTGATGATTCACGACCGCGAAGCTCACGCCGAGGTGGTGGAAACTCTAAAGCGAGTTGGAGCACCTGAGCGGACCGTGTTCCACTGTTACTCAGGCGATCTTGAACTTGCTGAAATATGCCAGCAAAACGGTTGGTATTTGTCTTTTGCCGGAAATATCACCTTCAAGAAGAATCAGCACCTCAGAGATTCACTTCTGGCGGTGTCCCCCGAGTTATTGCTAATTGAAACCGATGCACCATTTTTGACCCCGGAGCCTATGCGCGGAAGACCAAATGCGCCGTATCTTGTGCCGCACACGCTGAGATTCATAGCCGCTCTTTTGGGCTGGGACGAGGCAAAAACCGCAATGCAAATCAATGCCAATACCGAGCGAGTGTATGGGCTTTGGTCTGAAGGTCTGAGCTAATGCTGGGTGCAGGTGAAATCCGTCAGCTGGCGGAGAAATTGGATATTCGGCCAACCAAAAAGCTAGGTCAGAATTTTGTCATCGACCCAAACACCATTCGCAGGATTGTTTCGGCAGCGGAACTAAGTAGTGATGACCTGGTGGTTGAAATCGGCCCGGGGTTAGGTTCCCTGACTCTTGGAATTCTAGAAATCGTTCCAAAGGTAATCGCAGTCGAGATCGACCAGCGCTTGGCGGAAGAGCTTCCTAGAACGATCGCAAAGCACGCACCAGGTCGGGAGCTCGAACTAGTAGTTGCAGATGCTCTCAAGGTAAATGAACTACCTGGTGCACCAACCGCGCTGGTTGCCAATTTGCCATACAACATCTCGGTTCCGGTGCTACTTCACTTCATGAGCCAGTTCCCATCTATCCAAAAGGGATTAGTGATGGTGCAGGCAGAGGTTGCGCATCGATTGGCAGCCGCACCAAACAGCAAGGAGTATGGCGTTCCTTCGTTGAAGATGGCTTGGTATGGCCCTGCTCGTTTGGCGGGCAATATCGGTAGAAACATCTTTTGGCCGGTGCCGGGAGTCGACAGTGCTCTGGTGTATTTCCAAAGAACTATTGAGCGCGATCCAGCCCTTCAGCAGCCAACCTTCACAGCCATTGATCAGGCATTCTTACAGCGTCGCAAGACCCTTCGCCAGGCACTGGCCGGTTGGGCTGGTTCTGCCTCGCAAGCCGAGGAAATCCTGATCCGCGCAGGCGTCGACCCACAGGCCAGAGGCGAGCAGCTAAACATTGAGCAGTTCATTGCGATTGCGAGCGCAAAGTGATTTGGGCAGCAGCGCAGGGAAAAATCAACTTGTATTTCCAGGTTGGAGATTTGCAGCCAGATGGCTATCACCCGGTCGTCAGCCTCTACCAGGCTCTCGATCTTCAGGAGCGTGTTGGTGTTGAACCAAGCGAGAGGTGGGAAGTTCGAGTTGTTTCAGAACTTCCGAACCTAGGAGAAATCCCGCTCGATGAATCGAACCTGGTAGTCAAGGCGGCAAAGGCCCTGGCTGAATTCGCCGGCATCGAGAATCCGCAGCCGATGCGATTTGAAATTCAAAAGCAGGTTCCGGTCGCAGGTGGCATGGCCGGTGGTTCTGCCGATGCGGCTGCAGCGCTGGTAGCGCTGAATGAAGCGTGGTGCTTAGGTCTTGACCAGGCAGAGTTGATGAAGGTCGGCGGCACTATTGGTGCTGATGTGCCATTTGCAATCATGGGTGGCACAGCTCTTGGTAGCGATACTGGCATTGAACTCACCCCGCACGCAGCAGTGATTGCGCAACCAATTGTCTTGCTGATAAACGACAAGTCACTCTCCACAAAATCCGTCTTCCAAGAATTTGATCGCCTTGAACTTGGCGAAGATTTGCAGGTTCCAAACTTCGAAACCGAGAAAAGCTGGTTGGGCAAAAACTCGCTAACCGAGGCGGCATTTAGTCTTTTGCCTGAACTTTCGAAGCTTGCGCTAAAGGACTTTGGTTGCGGCGCTGGATTACTCTCCGGATCTGGCCCAACACTTTGGTATTTGGCGGCCGATGAAAAAGCTGCTTTGGTGTGTGCCGAGAATATCCGCACCGCCGGATTCCAAGCGGTAATTGCTCACCCCAGCGATCAAGGCAGCAGGCTTATCTAATGGCGCATCTTTTGGGCGCAGAACAAATTGATTTGGAATTTCCAACCAAGCAGGTTTTTGATGGCATCACGGTTGGTATCAACGAGGGTGACCGAATAGGAATTGTTGGTCGCAACGGTGACGGCAAGTCGACACTGTTGAAGATTCTCTCCAAGCAGTTAGAGCCAGATTCCGGTCGAGTCACCTATCGTGGGTCACTGCGGGTTGGCTATTTGACCCAGGTGGACAAGATCGACAACTCCCTCAGTATTGGTCAAGCCGTGGTCGGAGAGGGGCCAGAACACGAGTGGGCCACCGACCCCAAGATCAGAGATGTGCTGCAGGGCCTGCTGGGAGATTTGGACTGGAGTCAGCAGGTCGGGACCCTCTCAGGCGGCCAACGCCGAAGGGTGGCATTGGCCGCGCTACTGGCTGGTGACTATGACATCGTGATGCTCGATGAGCCAACCAACCACCTCGACGTTGAAGGTGTGGCATGGCTTGCCGAGCACCTTAGGAACCGCTGGTCCAAGACCGCCGGTGGCCTGCTGGTGGTAACCCACGACCGCTGGTTTTTGGATGCGGTTTGTAATCTCACCTGGGAGGTTTACGGCGGAAAGATCGAACCATTTGATGGCGGTTACGCCGCCTATGTTTTGCAGCGCGCTGAACGAAACCGCCAAGCTGCATCGAGCGAAGCAAGAAGACAGAACCTACTTCGCAAGGAACTTGCTTGGTTGGGTAGGGGAGCGCCAGCGAGAACTGCAAAGCCAAAGTTCCGCATTGATGCGGCTTTGAATTTGATTGCCAACGAACCACCACCTAGAGATCAACTTGAGCTCAGTAAGTTGGCAACCCAGCGCTTAGGTAAAGATGTAGTGGACTTTGAGGATGTGAGTTACCAGACCTCAGATGGTAAGCAAATCCTGAAAGATGTCACCTGGCGCTTAGGTCCCGGTGACCGTGTCGGATTACTAGGTGCGAATGGTGCCGGCAAGACCACCTTGCTTCAGTTGATGACCGGCGAACTTATGCCAAATTCTGGTCGCATCAAGATTGGCAAGACGGTGAAGTTTGCCACTCTGACCCAGGATGTTCGCGAGCTGGATGAATTTGCCGATGACCGCATTTTCGCGATGATAAAGCGTGAAAAAACCACCTTCACCGTTGGTAAGAAGGAAGTTGGCACCGGTCAGCTGGTTGAGCAGCTTGGCTTTGATTCCGCTCAGCTTCAGACTCCGATTTCTGAACTATCCGGTGGTCAAAGAAGACGCTTTCAGCTTTTGAGGCTGTTGTTCACCGAGCCAAACGTTTTGATTTTGGATGAGCCGACCAATGACCTAGATACCGACATGCTGGCAGCCATGGAAGACCTACTTGACACCTGGCCCGGCACGCTGATCGTGGTTAGCCACGACCGCTACCTGCTCGAGCGAGTTACCGACCAGCAGTTTGCACTTTTGGGCGATGGCAAACTTCGTCACCTACCAAAAGGTGTCGAGCAATTCCTGCAACTTAGAAAGGCCCAACCAGACGCTCAGGCCACCGTTGTCGCAGCAAAGCCTCAGTCAGCTTTGTCAGGCGCTGAAAAGCGCAATCTTGAGAAGGAATCTGCGCGCCT
>CANESN010000040.1 GCA_947441105.1 Micrococcales bacterium | reverse complement strand
AGGTAGGGCTCTGCGACCTGAGCCATGGTGATTGCGGTCTGAACTCTTACGTCAGCACCGGCCTGCTCGATAAAGTCCTGCAGTGCGAGGGCGTTCATAACGGTGCCCAACATGCCCATGTAGTCGGCGCGACCGCGGTCCATGCCGCGGCTAGAAAGCTCTGCTCCGCGGAAGAAGTTTCCACCACCGACAACTACGGCAATCTCTACTTTTTCGGCTGCCTTGGCAATATCTTTCGCAATCTCGGAGACCACGTCTGGATTTACACCCAGGGATCCGGCACCGAAGGCTTCACCTGAAAGCTTTAGCAATACCCTGCGCTTTTCACCCATGTGTTCCACCTTTTTTGCACCTGCGAATCGGCTCCGCATCGAGTCAATACTAGAGCCCAAAAAGATAGAGGGCCCGGTCTTTCGACCGAGCCCTCTAAAAGGTTTTTGCTTAGGCGCCGACGCGGAAGCGTAGGAAGCCGGTGACCTTTAGTCCTGCGTTCTCCAAGACCTTGCCAACGGACTGCTTTGAGTCCTTAGCGAAGTCCTGATCTAGCAAGCAAGTCTCCTTGAAGAAGCCGGTTACACGGCCTTCAACGATCTTTGGCAGTGCAGCCTCAGGCTTGCCCTCGTCGCGCGCAGTTGCCTCAGCAATCTCGCGCTCCTTGGCAACAATGGCTACTGGGACCTCGTCGCGGGTTAGGTAGCTTGGGCTGAATGCTGCGATGTGAACTGCAACATCGTGAGCGGTCTCTGCATCAGCGCCCTCGAAAGCAACCAAAACCCCAACCTGTGGAGGTAGGTCGCGGCTGGTGCGGTGCAGGTAAGCGTCTACGCCAGAAGCCGAAACAGTGGCAACCTTACGTAGTTCAACCTTCTCGCCCAAGATCGCTGCCTGGTCGGTGATGGCATCTGCAACGGTTGCGTTGCCGTGCTTGGCTGCAAGTGCAGACTCAACATCGGTAGCACCTGCTGCAACAACTGCATCCGCAACGGCGTCAGCCAATGCGATGAAGTTGTCAGCCTTTGCAACAAAGTCGGTCTCGCAAGCAAGCTCAATCAAAGTTCCGGTGCCGCCAGAAACACGAGCAACGATAAGACCGTTGCTGGTGGTGCGACCCTCGCGCTTGGAGACACCCTTTAGGCCCTTGAGTCTTAGCAGCTCAAATGCCTTTTCGATGTCGCCATCGGCCTCGTCTAGTGCGGACTTGCAGTCCATCATGCCTGCACCGGACTTCTCGCGAAGTGCCTTTACGTCTGCGGCGGTGTAGTTAGCCATGTTTATGCGTCCTTCTCTGCTGGAGTCTCTTCAACAACTGGGGTTTCTTCAACTGCTGGAGCCGCTTCCGCTGCTGGTGCTGCCTCGGCGACAACTTCTGCAGCCTTTGCCTCGCCAGCCTCTAGAAGCTCGCGCTCCCACTCAGCTAGTGGCTCGGCCTCTTCGCCGCCCTTGTTGTGTCGTGCAATCATGCCATCGGCAGCTGCATCTGCGATTACGCGAGTGAGAAGTTCAATTGAACGAATGGCGTCATCGTTACCAGGGATGCCGATGGTTACGTCGTCTGGGTCACAGTTGGTGTCCAAGATTGCGATTACTGGAATTCCAAGCTTCTTAGCCTCAGTGATGGCTAGGTGCTCCTTGTTGGTGTCCACAACCCAAAGTGCGCTTGGGGTCTTGGTCATAGTGCGGATACCGCCCAAAACCTTCTCCAACTTGTCCTTCTCACGGCGAAGGATCAAAAGCTCCTTCTTGGTGATGCCAGCCTTAGCGGCGTTTGTGAAGTCCATGGTCTCCAGCTCCTTTAGGCGCTGAATACGCTTGTTTACGGTGCCGAAGTTGGTCAATAGACCACCCAACCAGCGCTCGTTGATGAATGGCTGACCAACGCGCTTGGCCTCATCGGCGACAACGCCCTGAGCCTGCTTCTTGGTGCCAACAAACATGATGGATCCACCGTTTGCGACGATGTCGCGAACGAAGTGGTATGCCTTGTCAATGTGGTCCACCGACTGCTGTAGGTCGATGATGTAGATGCCGGAACGCTCGGTAAGGATGAATCGCTTCATCTTTGGGTTCCAACGGCGGGTCTGGTGTCCGAAGTGGACACCCGCGTCAAGTAGCTGACGCATGTTGATAGTTGCCATGAGGCACTCCTTTTGGGCACACAAGTGCGCCCCTCAGTTTTATGACTTGACCAATTGGTCAAATCCCTGGCATTCCTTCCGACACGACCAAGCCGAAACTTGGACCGAGGTGACGGGATTTGTTGGAACACGCGAATTCGATCTGAATTGCTTCAGACCGTGGACAACCATACCAGTAAATGCCTCGCTTATCCACTACTTTCCTAGCTCAAAGACTGGGAAGGAGGCGTTTTCAGACAATGGGTTCGTGAGTAGATCCGTCGGAGTGTTTTTAGTGCTTTCAAGTCTTGGAGGATTTGGGCTTCAAGCCTCAGTTTGGGAGGATCCTGCCGAAAGAGCTACCTCGAGCTGGCAGGCGGATTTTGAGGCACCTAAAACCGAATATGGAGCAGGTCATAGAGGCGTAGATCTCGTCCTGGAAACAGGCTCAAAAATTTCAGCACCTGCAGCTGGAGTGCTCTATTTCAAAGGCCTTGTGGTTGATCGAGAGGTTGTAACCATCCGCACCAACGATGGCTATCTGGCAAGTTTTGAACCCGCCTGCACCAACCTGGAAGTTGGGGATCGGGTCAAGCTGGGTCAGGAAATCGCTTGGCATTGCAAACCGAGTGCGAGTTACGAGTATCACTGCGACAGCTGTGTGCATTTTTCAGCCAGAAGTGCCTATGGCTACATCTCGCCGGATTACCTGCTGGGAAATCTCAAACCGAGCGTGCTTCAGGGCTAGGCCCTGGGGTGGGCCTGCTCAAAAGACTTCTTGAGACGTTCTACCGAGACGTGAGTGTAGATCTGGGTGGTGCCCAAAGAAGCGTGACCCAGGATTTCCTGCACGGCTCTGAGGTCAGCCCCGTGGTCCAGCAGGTGAGTTGCTGCGGAATGCCTCAAGGTATGAGGACCGGCTGCTCCCGTGGGGGTGTCTTCGAGTTGTTTTGCAACCAGAGCATAGATCTGCCTGACTCCAATTCGCTTGCCACGAGATGTGAGCAGAAGCGCATTTGGAGAATCCGGTAGGGCATGTGCATTTCTACCTGCACGCATCCAGCGGGCTACTGCTTCCGCTGCCATATCGCCATAGGGCAGCATGCGCTGCTTGTTTCCCTTACCTGTTACCCGCACCAGCTGCCTTGAGAAATCAAAATCGTCGACATCGAGACCTGCAAGCTCGCTAACGCGCATCCCGGTGGCATAAAGCAGCTCAAAAGCACACCAGTCACTCAGTGCCGAAGGCTTATCGGTGGTGGCCATATTCCTTAGGCGCTCTAGGACCTTAAAAACCGAATCCTCGGTGGCAACCTTTGGCAAGTTCCGTTCCAGTTTTGGAGACCTCAGCCTCAGGCCTGGATCGACATCGATCACCTCGCGCTCCAAAAGCCAAGCGGTGAAAGCTCTAACCGAGGATGACTTTCTCGCGATGGTGGACTTGGTGGCACCAGCATCGTTTAGCACCCAGAGCCATTGCCGAAGGGAGTTGAGGTCGAGACTTGATTTACTGTCTTCCAAAAAAGTCAGAAATTCGGCAATGTCGTTACCGTAAGCCTTTTGAGTATGAGGTGAGTTTCCGCGCGCCACTAAGGCCTTTAGAAAGGCTTCTCGCTCTAAATCAAACCGCTGCACCTAGCCAGATTAGGTGCTAACTCGGTCAATTTGCTGCAGGTCCAAGCCGTCTAACTGCAAACGAAAAAGCTCGCGTCTAACCTCTTCGAGACCCAAGCCGGATTCGCTGGCGATTGCAGCTCGGTCCTTCGCTCCTTCTCGAAGTGCATCTTCGACACGTTTTTGGTTGGAACTTGCCTCTACATTCCGGTGTTTATCGAGGTACCAAGGTTTGGCCAAACCTTCTTTGATCATGGCGTTACAGCCCTGAGACGCCTTGTCAGACCAGCCTCCGGGTATTGCAAATACCTCTCGGCCGCAGGCTCTGGCATGGTTGGCGGTGTTTCTCGAGCCAGAACGATATCCGGCCTCCACCACAAAAGTCGCCTGCGACGAAGCTGCAATCAACCGATTGCGATTGAGAAATCGAAACCTACTTGGAGCAGTGAAAGGAACGGTTTCGCTGACAAGCGCACCCCCGCCTCGAACCATGTCGTGAAACAGCGGCCAATTCTGCGTCGGGTATGCACGATCTATCCCTCCAGCCATAAAGGCCGCGGTTGGCAACTTATAGTCCAAAGCTGCCCGGTGGGCGGCAAAGTCGATGCCGGTTGCACCGCCGGAAACAACCCCAACTCCGAGTTGCTTTACCAATGCTCTGGTTCTGGCAACTCCCCTGCTGGTTGGGTTGCGGGTTCCGACGATCGAGTTAGCATCTTGCGCAAAAACCTCCATCGAACCGGCCACCCACAACAGATATGGCTGGTGAAGCTCCAAATCTGAAAACTGAGTCCAGAGCGATGGATGCTGTTCTGGAAATACTGGCCGAGCATTCCAGCGGATTGCTCGCTCGATAAGTGTTGGGGCGTGAACCTTAGGCAACCTCAGGGCAAACCGCTCAAATAGCAGCGGCAGGCTTGCCGCATACTCAGGGGCATGCTGATGGATCTGCTCCGGCCATACCTGTTTGGCCTTACCGGAGCGAAATTGATCTATGGCACCGGGTCCGTTGAATCTAAAGATTAGATAGGCCAGAGCATCTCCAGGCTCAGAGAGTGCTGAGTATGTGATTATGCGCTCTTGGTCGAGGGTTATCTGCATGCCAAAAGGCTTTCAAAGCCAAGGCTGGTGAGAGTTACAGCTGTTGAATCTGTTGAAAAGTGGAGGCTATTCGCCTACTGCGAATTCCTTTGGAATCTCAAGTTCGCGGTTGCCAATTTCCTCGACGTTTACGTCTTTGAAGGTCATGACTTTCACTTGCTTTACAAAGCGGTCGGTTCGGTAGATATCCCAAACCCAAACATCCTGCATGTTCAGCTCAAAATAGAAATCGGTGGCGGTGTCGACTCGCTTGAGCTCGACGTCATTGGCCAGGTAAAAACGGCGTTCGGTTTCAACAACAAATCGAAACATCTTCACTACGTCGCGATACTCGCGGTAGAGCGCTAGTTCAGCGTCTCTGTCGTAGTCTTCGAATTCGTTTTCATCCATAGTGCTGTAAGTCTATGCCTCAAAAAAGTGAATTTGCGTCGGCCAGAATTTTCCCTAGCCAGCTCAACCTGTGATGTCTTGTCGGTCCCAGAGACTGAATCGCTTTGATGTGCGATTCGGATGCATAGCCCTTGTTGCCTTCCCAGCCGTAGTCCGGAAATTCTTCATGCAATTCACGCATGTGCCGATCTCTATCGACCTTTGCAATCAGGGCTGCTGCCGAGACGATTGCGCAGTCTCGGTCGGCTTTGACCTGCACGTGGTAGTCGACATCGAGTCCGGAGTCGTGCAGCCAGTTGTGGCTGCCATCCAGTAAAACGATAGTTTTTCCGCTGATCAACTGCGCTATCGCGCCGGTTGCTGCATCAGCCAGCGACCTGGTGATGCCATTTTGCTCGATTTCAAAGACTGCACTGTATCCAACCGCGTGCCTGACCCAGGCCCTCGACAGCTCAGCGATTGCATCGCGCTTGGATTCGGTGATGGCTTTGCTGTCTCTAAGTTTTGCTGGGATCTCCAGAGAGGTAGTTCTAGAAAATGCTGCCGCACCAACCGCTACTGGTCCTGCTAGTGCACCACGACCAACTTCGTCAACCCCGATTACAGTGTCGTAGCGCTCCAGCAGAAGTTTTTCAACGTCAAGGCTCGGGAACATCTTTGAAGGTCTCTGAGAAGTTCTCCAGGAAGATCCAGTTAGTTACCGGCCAGGAAACCAAGATCGCTCTGCCGACCACATAGTCCTTGTTCACAAATCCACCCGAAGGTAGATCTTGGTGATATCTGGAGTCAGTCGAGTTCTGGCGGTTATCGCCCATTACCCAATAGGAGTCGGCAGGAACGGTCACCTTGAAAGCCATCTCGGATGGTAGTGAGCCTGGAGCAAGATATGGCTCGCTTAGTGCCACTCCGTTGATCCAAACTCGGTCATCACCCTCGCGGCTCTCAACCACGTCTCCCGGCAAGCCAATAACGCGCTTCACAAGGTGCTCATCAGAATCTGGGGCAGTGATACCAAAGGTTCCAAGCACAAAGTCCGATACCTCTTGAAGATATGGCTTTTCTTCGGTTGGGATAGCACCCAACCAACCACCTGGATCGCGGAATACCACCACGTCACCGCGCTCGAGTGGCATGACCTCAGGGGCCATGACATTCACGATGATGCGGTCGTTGATTTGCAGGGTCTCAAGCATTGAGCCGGAAGGAATGTAGAAGGAGCGAATTAGGAAAGCCTTGATTACAACCGAGAGCACAAGGGCGGTGCCGACGATAACTACAAAATCAAATAGCAACGCCACGAACCAGTTCTTCCTCGACCGCTTGGTGAAGCGGCGGATGGAAGCCATGATCGTGGCGCTGCGGGGTCTTAGTTCCCCGGAATCCTGCATGAGAAAAAGTTTACTTAGACGTTCTCGCGCTTTTCGCGAATCTTTGCAGCCTTACCGCGAAGATCGCGGAGGTAGTAAAGCTTCGCACGGCGAACAGCGCCGCGGGAGACCAGCTCGATCTTCTCGATAACTGGGCTGTGTACTGGGAAGGTGCGCTCTACGCCTACCTGGAATGAAACCTTACGAACGGTGAAGGTCTCGCGAATTCCGTGACCGGAAATACGAATCACAACGCCCTGGAAAACCTGGACACGGCTGCGGTTACCTTCAACAATGTTTACGTGAACCTTTACGTTGTCACCAGCGCGGAAGTCTGGGATATCGGTCTTTAGGTTGGCTGCGTCTACGACGTCAAGAATGTGCATTTCTTATCTTTCCTTTTGCGCGCAGGTCAAAACGGTTAGTAGTTACTTTGTTTGAGTCCTATGCTCCCCTGCGGCAGAGACGGCCGGACACAAGTGCCAAGTCTGCCACATCAAAGCGGCAATGGCAACTATTCGGCTAGTAGATCAGGCCTTACGGCTTTGGTGCGCTCAACCGATTGAGCCTTTCGCCACTT
>CANESN010000039.1 GCA_947441105.1 Micrococcales bacterium | reverse complement strand
TTGGGTGCGGGGTTGCTGCCTGAAGTTCCTGAAGGAAAGCATTTAGTTTTCCGGTTGGAATTCTGGTGTCCCATGATTCAAGCGCTAGCTCCAAAGCGGGAACCAGCTTCTCAAGGTGGCGACCGGTAAGTGCCGAGAGGTTTACCCTCGGTGCCCAGTCAACGTGTGCGAGATCGCGATCGATTTCCTTCTCGAGGTAGATGCGACGCTCTTCGTCTAGCAGGTCCCACTTGTTGAAAGCAAGAATCAGTGCACGACCGGAATCAAGGCCAAGCTGCACGATACGGATGTCGGCCTCGCTGATTGCTTCAGTTACATCGAAGAGCACTACAGCTACCTCGGCACGCTCCAAGGCGGTTGCGGTTCGAAGTGATGCGTAGAAATCAGCACCTTCAACGCGGTGCATCTTTCGTCTAATACCTGCGGTATCAATGAATCTCCATATGCGACCAGAGATCTCAACCTGCTCGTCGATTGGGTCACGGGTGGTGCCTGCCATTTCGTTTACAACAGCACGGTTGGTTCCGGTTGCCTTATTCAAAAGCGATGACTTACCAACGTTTGGTCTACCAATTAGGGCAACTCGACGAGGTCCAGAAAATTCATCAGCCGCAATCGCTGACTTTTCTGGAAGCACCTTTAGGACAGCGTCCAAAAGGTCTGCCACTCCCCTACCGTGCAAAGCGGAAACTGGGTATGGCTCGCCTAGTCCGAGGCTCCAAAGTGCATGAGCCTCTGGGTCTAGGTGAGCATCATCAATCTTGTTGGCAACCAAAAGCACCGGCTTACCGGAACCGCGCAGCATCTTTACCACGCGCTCATCCGGCGCGGTAGGGCCAACCAGGGCGTCAACCACGAACAAAACTGCATCTGCCAGATCTACCGCAATCTCAGCCTGCTCGGCTACCGATGCATCGATACCAGAGGCATCGTGCTCCCAGCCACCGGTGTCCACCAAGGTGATTGAGCGGCCATTCCACTCAGCACGATAGGAAACACGGTCGCGGGTGATGCCAGGCTTGTCTTCGACGACAGCCTCGCGACGACCGAGGATACGGTTCACCAGCGCAGACTTACCGACGTTAGGTCTTCCAACAATTGCCAATACCGGCGGAGAAGGGCGGTAGCCGTCTTGATACTCTTCGTCTAGATCAAGCTCTAAGAGCCCAAAATCTTCCTCATCCAAGTCATACTGCGTCAACTCTTCGCGCAGAACTTGCGCCTGAGCTTCGGCCAATACTGGATCGAACTCTTCAGCCATGCTTCACCACCTCTACCAATCTCAATACTTCAGCCACGCTGGATTCAAAATCCAAGTCAGTGGTATCAACTAAATAAACACCTTCGGCCGCAATCATGAACTCGACAACCTTCGAATCGGAAGCGTCACGGGCCTTGAGGTTCTCAGCGCTCTCGCTGTTTTCTAAACCTCTCCTAGCGAGCCTAACGACCTCACTGGCAGTAAGCAATATTCGTAACTGAGCATCCGGGGCAACAACGGTTGTGATATCCCGCCCCTCAACCACAATTCCAGGCATATCGCAGGCAGTAATTAGCGCTCTGGCATCTTCGAGCTGAAACTTTCGAACCTCGGGTAACTTTGCGATTTGGCTTACCGCGCTAGCGATGCGCTCAGTTCTAATCTCAGCTGTCACGTCTTCGTCACCGAGCATCACCTCTGGGTGTTCCGGATCAAGTGAAATGGCATAGTCGAAAGTGTTAAACAGCTGCTGAATCTGTTGACCGGGATTGTTTAAGCCATGAAGCGCAAGGGCTCGATAGCCGGCACCGGTGTCAAGGTAACCAAACCCAAGTCGCCTGGCGACCTCTTTTGAGACGCTGGACTTACCAGAGCCAGCTGGTCCGTCAATGGCAATTACAAACTCGGCCACTAGACCAACCGCCAACCGTTCGAAACGAGCTGATCTGAAAGCTTGGTTGCCAGCTCCGGCAGAACCTGCAATTCGACCAAACCAATTGGAGCGCCCGGTGAGTGCTCAAGGTTTAGATCCTCAAGGTTGACACCGATCTCACCAATGAAGGTCAAGAGGCTTGCCAGAGCACCCGGGGCGTCTTCGATAACAACGGTAACGACCTGGTAATTAGAGCTCTTACCGCCGTGCTTGCCCGGAATACGTGCAACGCCAGAATTACCGCCTTGCAAAAGGGCGTGAATCTTGGCCAAGCTTCCAGCCTGGTCAATCTGTGCAACCGATTCAGCCAACTGGTCAAGGTCCGACTGCAGCATTGCAAGTAGCGGTGAGATCGAGTGGGAATTCTGGGAGATGATCTGCACCCAAAGCTCTGGGTCGCTGGCGGCAATTCTTGAGGTGTCACGAAGACCCTGTCCCGCAAGTCCAAGCTGCTCGGCCGTGCCAAGGTTCAGCCTGTTTGCCAATAGCGAGGCCACCAACTGTGGCAGGTGGGAAACCATAGCCACTGCCTCATCGTGCTCTGTTGCACTGAGCTCAACCGGGAGTGCGCCTAGGCGCAAAGCCACATCCCGGATTAGCTCGATAGCCTCCGGTGATGAGTCTTTTGAAGCTGTGATGATCCAGGGTCTGGCAAAAAATAAATCCGCACGGGCAGCTGAAGGACCGCCCTTTTCTCGACCAGCCATCGGGTGAGAACCGATGTAGCGATGAGCGTGATCAGGTAGCGCAAGCGCTACATCCTGCGCAACCTTGCTCTTGACCGAAGCAACATCGGTAACCGTGGCCGCCGGATGCTTTTGGAGCTGCTCAATAACGACATCTGCGGTTAGATCTGGTGGCACACAAACAATGACTAGATCTGGCTCTGGGCCAGATTCGACTCCGGCGCCGTATTCGATAGCCAGTCGCAAATTTGCCTTGGACTGATCTTCCAGGGTGGCAACAACTGACTGTCTAGCCAACGCCAAGCCAAGGCTGGTGCCTAAAAGGCCAGCCCCAACAATTTTGATTTCTGGGTTTTTCACTGGGCTAGATCAGCCCTAAGTGCAGTTGCCCCGCGCAAATAAACGTGCTTTATCTCAGAGCGGGAAAGTTTGGTCTCGATATGCATCATTAGTCGAATAACCCTTGGCATTGAGCCTGCGACAGCCATTTCGACCGAGCACATAAGTGGGACATCACCCAAACCGAGCTCTCTAGCTGCGAGCGCCGGAAACTCGCTCACGAGGTCAGGGGTTGCGGTAAACCAGATTGAGATCAGGTCTGCAAGATCGAGGTTGTTCTCGTGGAGCACCTTGGTTACCAGTTCAGCGGTGCCCTTGAGTAGCTCAGAACGCTCGTCCTGACTGATCTGGATGGCTCCCCTAATTGCGCGAACGGCCATTAGCGCCTCTTTCTAGGTACTTCTTTCCCGGTGGCAGCTTCCATAAGCATGCTCACCTCAAGTTTACTCAACTCGCGGAACTGACCGGGCTTGAGATTACCTAAGCGCATTGGACCGAAGCTCTTGCGAGTTAGCTCCAAAACTGGGAAGCCGACCGCTTCCATCATGCGGCGAACCACTCGATTCTTACCGGAGTGCAAAACCAGCTCGATCAAAGAGGTCTGTTCGTTCTGATCTATCACTCTCGCACTGTCCGCTTGAGCAAGTCCATCCTCCAGCTTCACACCATCCTTGAGCTTCTGCATCTCAACCCTGGTGATCTTGCCCCTCACCTTGGCAACATAAAGCTTCTGGACACCAAACGATGGGTGCGCTAGCTCATTAGCTAGTTCGCCATCATTGGTCATCAGGATTAGCCCCGTGGTCTCGGCATCTAGCCGACCGATGTTGAACACTCGATCAAAGCCAATGAAGTAATCCGCCAGACAAGGTCTGCCGTTCTCGTCCGCCATGGTAGAAACCACACCCTTTGGCTTGTGGAAGGCGAGGTAAATGCGCTCTGGGTCTAGCTGCCAAGGCCTGCCATCAACCATTACCTGGTCAGCCTCAGGGAAGATGCGAGTGCCGAGTTCCTTTACGACCTTGCCATTCACCTTGATGCGACCCTTGACGATCATTTCCTCAACGGCTCGCCGTGATGCAACTCCTGCGGCAGCCAATACTTTTTGTAGGCGTACGCCTTCGTTCTCAGTCAATGTCATCCTGTCCCGGCAAATACGGGCTGATGGCCGGTAGTTCCTCGATTGAATTAATACCTAAAACCTCAAGCAGCATCTCGGTTGATCCGAACATGGCAGCTCCGGTCTCGGCATCGGTGTATAGCTCAGTAATCAAACCTCTTGAAAGCAGGGTTCGAACCACCGAGTCAACGTTTACTCCGCGAATTGAAGAAACCTGACCGCGGGAAATCGGCTGCCGATAGGCAATAACCGCCAAGGTCTCAAGGGCAGCCTGAGATAGCTTGGCTGGGTTCTCATTGGCAACCAAGAGCTTTACCGCCCAGTCATGTTGCGGCCTAACGTAAAGCCGCCAGCCACCGCCAACTTCACGTAATTCAAATCCGCGGCCAAGGCCATCGTTGGCACTTTGGTATTCCTCGACTAAGCCTTCAAGCTCGTTCTTTACCTGAGCAATCGGCACTTCAAGTGCTCCGGCGAGAGTAACAAGATTCAGTGGAGTCTCGGCAACGGTCAGGATTGCCTCAAGGGCTGCGCGCAGGGCGAAGTCAGTCGCCATAGTCCGCCCCTAACATTCCAAGTGAATCCATTGCAAAAGTCTTATCTTCCCAGACCACGGTGAAATCCGCGAATGGGTCACTCTGGTGGAAACTTGCCGCACCCACCCGGTAGAGCTCCAAAATGCCTAAGAATCTTGCAACCAGCTCTGCCCTGTCAGCGCAATCGGATATCAATTCACGGAAGGTAAGGGCGCCGGATTTGCGCAAGCGCTCCACCATGATTCTTGACTGTTCGCGAATCGAAACCTTCGATGCGTGCAGGTGGGTAAGCCCAACTCCTGGAATCTCGCGAGGAGCGAATGCCAGCTGCGCTATTTGGCCAAACTCCGCAAGCGAAGTCTCCCACTGCAGCTGCGGTCGAGCATTGCGGAATCTCTCCTCAAGTCTTACCTCGCGTGGAATGCGAGTGGATTCGATTTCCAGCGAAGTTTCAAACCAGCTGGCAATCTCCTTGAATGCGCGATACTGCAGCAGCTTGGCAAACAGGATGTCTCGCGCCTCTAACAGCGCAATGTCTTCGGCATCTACAACTTCGCCCTGAGGCAATAGCGATGCGATCTTTAGATCAAGCAGGGTTGCCGCCACAACTAGGAATTCCGAAGCACTTTCGATACCAGCTTGCTCATCGAGCTTTTTTACAAATTGAATAAAGTCGTCGGTGACCTTGGCCAGTGAGACAGTTGTGATATCAAGCTCGTGCTTCCCGATAAGTCGAAGCAGTAGGTCAAATGGACCTTCGAAGTTCTCTAGCTGTAACTGGAAGTCAATTTCTGACTCAAGCTGAACAGCCACGGCTCACCAGCTCCCTTGCAACCCGGCGGTAGGCCTCGGCGGCATCAGAGCTAGGTGCGAAATCGGTAATTGGCTTTCTGGCGACGGTGGCGTCAGGGAATTTCACGGTTCTTGCTATCGCAGTTTGAAACACTTTGCCGGTAAAGGCCTCCTGCAAGCGCTCCAAAACCTCACGCGAGTGCAAGGTCCTGGGATCGTGCATGGTTGGAATCAAGCCGTCCAGCTGCAAAGTTGGGTTGGTCCTGGCTTTTACCTTCTCGATGGTCTGCACCAAAAGCGCAACACCACGAAGCGCAAAGAACTCGGTTGCCATCGGAATCAAGACTCCGTGGGCTGCGGTCAAGGCGTTTACGGTCAAAAGGCCAAGCGATGGCTGGCAGTCAATGAAGATGACGTCGTACTCGTCTTTGACCTTGTTCAAAATGCCATCGAGCACTCGCTCGCGACCCATCTCGGTCACCAGGTTCATCTCGGCAGCCGATAGGTCGATATTGGCTGGAATGACATCTAGGTTGGGAATCGAGGTTTTCTGAATCGCCTCGTGTGGATCCATGGTGACATTCATCATCAGGTCATAGATGGTTGGGGCATCTTGGTAATCGGCATCAAGGTTGACCGATAGCGCACCCTGCGGGTCAAAGTCGACAACCAAAATCTTGCGACCGTAGTCAGCTAGCGATGCTGCCAGGTTGATGGTGGTCGTGGTTTTACCAACGCCGCCTTTTTGATTGCACATTGCAATAATGCGTGCCGGACCGTGCTCTTTGAGCTTGGCCGGAACTGGGAATTCCTTCTTAGAGAGATTCACCGGTGCCTCCAACTTTTTCTCTCATTAGCCTACCGCCGCGCGCGGGGGTGTGAAGACGCATAAACCTCGCGCAATGTATCAATTGTGACCAAGGTGTAAATCTGAGTTGTTGCCACCGATGCGTGTCCTAGGAGCTCCTGGACCACCCTGACATCCGCTCCACCTTCAATCAAGTGGGTGGCAAATGAATGCCTGAGTGAGTGGGGCGAGACAGACAGGCCACAGCCCTCACCGGCTGACTGGATAATCTCCCAAATGCTCTGGCGAGAAAGTCTGGAGCCGCGCTGGTTCAAAAACAGTGCCGGCCCGCCTGCTTTGGCACTAAGAAGCGGCCTTGAGCGAATCAGGTAAGCATCTATTGCCCGCTGGGCAAACGATCCAACCGGAACCAAGCGCTCCTTGGAACCCTTGCCTCGAATCCTCACCCAGCCACCCTGCACCATCTCATCAAGATCCAATTGGGCAACTTCACTCACGCGACAGCCCGAGGAATACATCAGTTCCAAAATTGCGCGGTTTCTAAGCCTTAGGACATCCGCGGTTTCGTCATCGGGTTCAGGCCCGGATGCTGAAAGTAGCGCCATGACCTGCGCCTGAGTGAGGGCTTTCGGTAAGCGCTTGGGAAGCTTGGGGCTTTTCACCTGCTGGCTTGGGTCATCGGTTCTCAGGTTTTCCAAAAGCAAATACTTTTGGTAACCGCGGACGGCAGCCAAGATTCTCGCCGATGACGCCGCCTTTAGATTTTGTGAATTAAGCCACTGCAGGAAATCTGATAGCTGCGACCTAGTGATGCTCAGTTCCGAAAAGCTGTTTTGTTCCAAATAGTCTCGGTATTTTGCGAGGTCAGCCTTATAAGCGCTCAGGGTGTTCTTACTCAGACCTCGCTCAATCACGAGGTGCCGGAGGTAGGCATCCAGCGGCGCTGTCATTTAGGACTCGTCAAATAGCTTTTGCT
>CANESN010000038.1 GCA_947441105.1 Micrococcales bacterium | reverse complement strand
CTACCCCGGTTGAGATCGTCGATCGACCTGGCCACACACTGTGGTACCCGTCGCTACAACCGGACGACTCCGAGGAGTCGCTGGCGAAAAAACGCACGTGCCTGAACCTTGGAAAGTTCTCGAAGCTATGGTTTAAGGACATGGCCGGTGACCAGCACTTGTATCTGAGTGACTACATCGTCGAGTTTGCAAGGAGGGCCTAGGTGTCGCAATCTATAAAACGCACCGCACTTATTACCGGAGGCATGAGCGGTCTCGGTGCGGCTGCCGCAACTCGACTCCGGGCAGAAGGTGTAAAGGTGTTTACCGTTGACATAGCTGCCGGAGCTGATTTTCAAATCGATGTAACTGACCATGAAGCGGTGGCTAACCTACCAAAGCAATTGCCGCATATCGACATTCTGATTACTTCGGCAGGAATCGTCGGGCCAAACATCCCGCTGCTACAAACAACCGAAGAGCAGTGGAAGTCAGTTTTTGAAATCAACGTTCTCGGCACAGCTTCGTTCATAAAGGCGTTTGCCCCATCGATGGTTGAAAATGGCTGGGGTCGAATCGTCACCTTCGCGAGCATGGCCGCCAAGGATGGAAATCCAAACCTGTCGATTTACTCAGCAACGAAAGCCGCAGTCGTTGCGCTCACGAAGTCAGTCGGAAAAGAACTTGCAACCACCGGTGTGCTTGTCAACACGATTGCACCGGCTGTTATCGAGACGCCGATGAACAAGGACACCTCTAGCGAAGTGCTCGAGCGATTGACCTCGCTGATTCCGATGAAGCGAATTGGTAAGGCTGAAGAAGTGGCCGAGCTAGTTGCCTGGTTATGTTCAGACAAAGTCAGTTTCTCAACCGGTGCTGTCTATGACATCAGTGGTGGTCGCGCTACCTACTAGCGAATCTCGACCCAGGCGCCCTGCGCCGCCGAAAGCAGCACGGCTTCGGTGAGCACCGCGGCGCGAGTACCATCTTCGAATACCGGTAGTCCGCTTGGTGACTGGCCTTTCAATGCCTGCTCGACATCGCGCATAAACGACACAAACGCGTCGAAGTAGCCCTCGGGATGACCAGCGGGCAAAGCGGTCAGTCTCTTGGCATCGGCAGAAAGCAATGCTGGATCTCGCATGATTGTGCGGCTGCCATCCTGCAGGCCAATCCAAAGGCTCTCGGGGGTTTCCTGGTCGAAACGAAGAGACTCCGAGGTGCCGTGAAGCTCGACCGAAAGGCCATTCTTGTGCCCGGCAGCAACCTGAGAGACCATGAGGCTAACCGAGCCACCGCCGTCCAACCTGGCCAAAACCATTGCGATGTCCTCGGTAGATACTTTTTGTGCTGCTCTAGTCGAGTGTGCTGTGTCGATGGTTGCCACCAGTTTCACTATTCGCTGGCCCGAAATGAACTCAATCAAGTCGCAGAGGTGAATGCCGATGTCGGCAAATGCCCTTGACGCTCCGCCCGATTGCTCTGCAACTCGCCAGTTTGTGTCATTCGCATTCAAAAGCCAATCTTGCAGGTACTCGCCTTTGATGCTCAGCACCCGACCAAGGCTTCCAGACTGAACCCGGCTTCTGGCCTCTATGACCATCGGATGGTACCGGTAGACGAAAGGGATAGCTCCCACTAACCCAAGCTCTCGAGCTTGCTTGGCCAATTTATTCGCGTCGGCAGCTGTTGTAGCCAGCGGCTTTTCGCAGACGACGTGTTTGCCGGCAGCTAGCGCACGCTCGGATAGTTCAACGTGGGAACTGTTTGGCGTGAGAATGTGAACAAGATTTACAGATTCGTCGGCTAGCAACTCTTCGTAAGTCGAGTAATAGTTCTCGATCGCAAGTTCTTGCGCAGCGAGCTTGCTCTTTTCCGGGCTAGACGACAAGATGCCGCGCATCGTGATTCCCGCAGCGCGCAATGCTCTCGAGTGAACGCGACCCATAAATCCCGCACCCACGAGTGCGGCGACAACCTTAGTTTTTTCTGTCTGACTCACTGGCCCACATTGTTCCATGGATTGAAACCAACATCAACCAACTCTGGAGACTTGGTAGTCGATTCGATTTTCACGTTTTTGCCTGAAGTCGCGGCCTCTTCGAGTGCTTGCATAACCTCAACCACGTGAGCAGCGAGCTCGATGTCGGCCCTGGGACGCTTACCCTGAGCAATTGCGTGGATCATGTCGATAACGCCAACACCGCGCTGCATGACTTCGCCCACACATTCAATATCTTCAGGCTCCCGACTGCCTGTGTCAATTCTGAAAAGTTGAAGCGATCCGTAGTGCATGTTTGGATCAGGTATAACCAGCGAACCCTCGGTGCCGTGAATCTCAAGGATTCCTTCTCTAGGCCTTGCGGTGTCGAAGCTGAAACTGCTCTGCGCGGTTTCGCCACCTGAGAAGTCAATCAGCGCTATCACGTTGGTTGGCACTTCAATCGGAAACTTTTCGCCTTGCCTTGGCCCAGAGCCGACAACTCCGAAGTCGCGTGCCTGTGATGAGCGAGCCACGACCTGAGACACCGGACCCAGGGCGCAAACCAGCGCAGTCAAATAGTAAGGACCCATGTCAAAGATTGGCCCGCCGCCTTTGGCATACAGAAAGTCAGGGTTGGGGTGCCAACTCTCGGGCCCGCAGACTTCGAAAGCGGTGGTCGCGCCAGTGACCTTGCCGATTCTGCCTTCTCTGATCAATCGCAATCCCGTTTGAATGCCGGGACCGAGAAAAGTGTCGGGCGCACAGCCCACCTCTCGACCACTTTGTTTGGCCTGCTGCCTGATTCGTCCGGCAGCCAGCTTGTCCAGCGCCAGTGGCTTCTCGCTCCACACGTGCTTACCGGCCTTCAGCGCGGCAACGGTTACCTGCTCGTGCGCCTTGGGAATCGTCAAATTGACAATCAGCTCGATGTCATCACGCGCCAGCAACTGTTTGGGCGTGCCAAAACTTGCAATTCCATATTGTTTTGCTCGTTGCTCGCTTCGAGAAACATCTAGATCGGAAACCATCTCAACCGAGACAGACTTCGCCTTGGTTAGGTTCTCCAGATACTGTTCACTGATGACACCGGCACCAATTAGGCCAATCTTCATTGCGGTCATCAGTTGAACCCTTTCTCTTTGAGATAGTTCAGCGAACCGGCGACACCCTCGAAAATGTCACCATTGTATTCATCGAATTCGACAACCAGACGAGCGCTTGGCGCTTGGCTTGCGCACGCCAAAACATCAACCGATCCTTTGCCGAGCGAAACCTGGTCCTTCACATGCCCATCCATCGGTGCGTCCTTTGCGTGAAGTGCAACAACGCGACCATCCAGCTCTTTCAAAACATCAAGCGGGTCAATGTTGGCGACCTGACACCAGAACAAATCAATCTCAAAGACGACATCTTGCGAAACCATGCTCGCGAGAGCCAACAGCGCAGGCACTCCGCGAACTTCGTTTCTCAACTCATGGTCATGATTGTGATAACCAATCTTGATTCCGTGCGGCGCAGCCAGCTCGGCTGCAGCCGACAGCTGATCAGCTAGCCGCAGAATACTTGATTCGCTCTGAAAGATTTCCTCCGGTTGATACGGGTCAATCAAAACAGTCGTGCCCAGTTCGACGGCTGCCTTGATTGCCGCTTCGGGATTTAGCAAAACATCACCGTGAGCGGTTGGAGCAGCCAGGCCGGAGTTAGAAAGTGCCGTGCTCAATTTGTTCAGATTTGCTGGCAGCCCAAAGGGTTCAACAGCACGAAAACCTAACTCTGCCAGGCGGGCCAGCGTGCCGTCGAAGTCACGCTCGAGCTGGTCTCGAACTGTCCAAAGCTGAATCGAATTCTCTGGTCTTGCCATCTGACACGCTCTTTCGAATCTGGTACTTCCCCAATTTTATGACGAAAGCAAATTCATGAGATGCACTAATCCGGCACGACATTGAAATTCGCTGACTCGTTGCTTCTTACCAATGACGAAACCCAGCCATCTAGGAAGACGCTGGGCTTTGGTGCGCTTGGAGGGACTCGAACCCCCAACCTTCTGATCCGTAGTCAGATGCTCTATCCGTTGAGCTACAAACGCTTGGGTAACGATGGAGGAGTCTATCGGATTTCTCGAATTGGCAAAAGCCTAGATTTACCTGGTGCTCGATTTTAAGTTACTGACGATACAGAGACGGCTAGCCGATTAGTTCAAACCAGACGATCAGCCTGTCAGTGGTTGAGTTACCCACGGTGCAGGTCTGCAGGGTTAGTAGCGAGCCCGACTTTGGCTTGACGGTTAGCCCCGTTGGGTTCGGTGACAGCACTCCCACCATTGATGGCTTTACGTATTTCTTGTCCAAGTAGCGGTACTTGAAGGTGCCCTTTTCTGTCTTCACGGTGACGATGTCGCCCTTTTTGAAGGTGTGCAGGTTCTTGAAGATTCCGCCAGATCCGAGACGGTGACCAGCCACCGCGAAGTTGCCGGCTTCACCTGGAAGCTGGGTCATTGAATAGTGACCGAGACCAAGTGGGTTGAGGACCTTCTTGACGCTGGTGCCCTCATAGACCTTGTGCGCCCAGTTGCTTCCAAGACGCGGAGCTGTGATGGTTGCGACGTAATCACCTTCCTTGAGTGCTGCAGGAAGCTTAGGAAGTGCGACCGAGGCTGTCGAGCTGAGCTTTGGACCAACACTTGTGTAAACCAGCACGGTTGGTAGTCGCGGAGCGGCGATGATGACGGTGATCGTAGAAGACGCACTTTGACCAAACGAGTCAAAAATCACATAGGAAATGCTGGTTGTTCCGTGCCAGTTCCAGTTCGGCGTGAAGGTCACAACTCTGGATCCAGATTGGATGCTCCACTTACCCTGCGGAGTGGATACGACCTGGTTTCGTTGAACCGGCTCAATGCCAACGCAACTTCCAGCGCAGAGCACAATCGATGTTGGGGACAGGCTAAAGCTTCCAGGCGTGTCATTGAATGCCGGAGTGAAGACAGTGTTCTGGTTTAGAGTTCCAGTCCTACGGTCCGGAGTTGCCATTGGTGGCACTACTGGCTTGACTGGAATCTCAGGGATCACAACCGGTGGCACTTCTGGAGCTGGTGGTGGTGGCACATACACAGGCAAAACAGTCGGAGTTATTCGCGAGTGCGCCACCACACCGGTGGTGTCTGTGACCTGGTAACGAACCCACTGAGCAACACCGGAGAAGGTAGCTCCTGGCTGGAAGTTCACGTGACCTGAGTAGGTGTCAACCGTATAGACGCCATCCGAAACCGTAACTGCCAGTGCCGAACAGCTTGGTGGCGCTTGAGCAGGGCTGGTGTTTGGATCACAGAGTGCGACCGATGAAATACTGAAAGTTTGCCCCTGGGTAGCCGCGTCATTGGTCAAAGCCCTGATCTGTTGCGCAGCACCATACTGTCCCGTTGATGTGTCAGGCGATGCCGTTGCAGGAAGAGGAAGGTCAACTGCGGGGGTGTAGGTGGTCGCTGCCTTCTGACCGTAGTTATCTGCAACCGAGTAAGTAATTGCCGATGCGGTTCCGGTGAAGGTTGATAGCGGGGTGAAGCTGATCTGACCGGTGGTGGTGTTGACCGTGTAGGTGCCTTGGTTTGCAACAACCAATGTGGTTGCCGAGCAGCTAGGAGATGTGTCGCCAGCAAGACAAATGCGAACCGAGGTGACATCTAAGGATGCTGATGATCCTGCTTGGTCGTTAGTCAAAACCGTCTTGGTTTGAACCTGATTGTATTGCCCGGAAGATGTGTCAGGCGAAAGTGTTGGTGGTGGGACAACAGTTGGGTAGTAGATAGCTGTTGTGCTCTGGTTGGAATTAGCCGAGACAACATAGCTAATCGATGCGGTGCCGGTAAAGCCTGCAACCGGAGAGAAGCTGACCTGACCGGAAGTGGAGTTGATGGTGAAGGTTCCCTTGCCAGCGATGGTGACAGTTGTCGCGCTGCAGGTTGGTGCGGTTTGACCGGAAGAGCAAAGTAGAACCGAACCTGCAACGAAGCTGGCTCCAAGACCTGGCTGGTCATTGGTTAGTAGGTTCGTGGACTGGGTAGCGCCTTGGATGCCGGTTGTGTAGTCATTTAGGGCAACCGGTGCTGGGTAAACAGTTGCGGTGTAGCTTGCGGTAGTTTGCTGACCGGTGACGTCTTTGACCTGGTAGCTAATGGTGTTGGTTCCAACATAGGAAGGCTCGGGGGTGAAGGTAATTACTCCGTTAGTAACTGTGTAGCTTCCAACTCCAGCAATCGTCAATGTGGTTCCGGTGCAGGGGCTTGCTCCAACCAAACAGATGGCAACCGAGCTGGCAGAGAGCTGCGTCCCGCTGCCGGCAGTGTCATTAGTCAATAGGTTGATTGACTGCGGAACGTTCTGCGGTGCGCTGGTTTGGTCATTGGTTGCAGTTGGTGGTGGTGGTGATGAAACAAAAGGTGTGTAGGTGGTGCTGGCCTTCTGACCGGTGAGATCAGTAACCGAGTAGGTAATCGCCGATGCGGTTCCGGTGAAAGATGCCAGTGGCGAGAAGCTGATCTGACCAGAAGTTGTATTGACCGTGTAGGTTCCCTGGCCAGCAACAACCAAGGTGGTTGCCGAACAAGATGGTGCAGTATCTCCTGCGGCGCAGATTCGAATCGATGAGGTAACTAGTGCCGCTTGGAAGTTAGTGTCATTTGCCATCACGGCTTGCGACTGAGTGCTGTTGTAATTGCCGGTTGAAGTGTCAGGCGATAGAACCGGCTGAGCTGGCGGAGTAACCGAGATCGTGATGGTTGAGTTGGCAACCGCGGAGGTTGAGTCGCTGGCCTGGTAGCGAACTGGGTCAGCGGTTCCGGTGAAGGTGTTTAGTGGAACAAAGCTAACAACACCGCTTGCAGTATCAACCGTGTAGGTTCCTTGACCTGAGACAACCAAAGATGTCAGCGTGCAATTAGGTGGAGTTTGTGCTGGTGCGCAAAGTCGCAGGGTTGATGCAAGTAGTGGGAAGTCAACTGCTCCTGCGGTGTCATTAGCCAGCGGGCTGACAGTTTGAAGTGTGTTGTATGGACCGGACGAAACATTCGGTGAGGCGGTTGGTGCCGGAGGCAAACCAACTGCCGGGGTGTAGGTGGTCGCTGCCTTCTGACCGTAGTTATCTGCAACCGAGTAAGTAATTGCCGATGCGGTTCCGGTGAAGGTTGATAGCGGGGTGAAGCTGATCTGACCGGTGGTGGTGTTGACCGTGTAG
>CANESN010000037.1 GCA_947441105.1 Micrococcales bacterium | reverse complement strand
CTGGCCGCAGTAACTGTTGCTTTTGTGACCGGAGGGGGAGTGTCAACCCAAAGGAATTGGTTCGCCTATGCTCCGGCATCGGGTGATTTTTTTGATCCGGAAACTTCTTTGGATTGGCAGCAAATCGGCTGGGCAAGTTTCGCTGTTGCGCTGATGAGCGTGGTGCTGGTTTCTTTTGCCCTTCCGCACCGACAAAGCAAAGCATGGTCATTTTTACTGCAGGCTCCACTGGGATTCGGCATAGGTGTTGGCTTTGTTTTCTTAGGCTCCAGTCTTGAACTATCGCTCGTCACGCTTTTTGCAGTGTTTCTGGCCACCGCTCTCTCGGGGAGAGATCTGACAGATAAGCCGATCGGTCGATGGGCCGCGGCTTCATTCTTGCTTCCGGTTTTCGCCTTACCGGTATTGGATTTCGTGAATGGCCCTGCGGTCTCCGTGCTTGCTGCACTAATTGTGCTTTTGTTTTCGGACCAGCTGGTTAGAAGAACACCGCTGCATATTCCCTCTCTTGACACAAGCTACGGCTTCTACGGCTCTTTCCAGTTGGTGACCTGGCTTGGACTGCTGACCGCTGCACCGCTTGGTGTCGAAGTCGTTCAGAGGCTGATAGTGCCCAATTCGGACTTCACGCCTTTGGAGTTAGCTTTGATCTTTGGTCTCGTAGTCGGATTCATTTTTGCGCTGCTTCGAATCTTTGTGATCAGATCGCAAGACCGTGAGATTCGAAATGTCGAGATTCGCAACATGAATCTCGATAATCTGCTTGGCTTGTAGTCATGTTGCTCGAAAAACTTATTTCTCAGTTTGAAACCCTTTGGCCCGATGCGGATAAAGAGGATTGGGACAAGCCCGGGCTCATGATCGGTTCCCCAAGCCAAGAGATCACCAAGGTGCTCCTTACGGTTGATGTCACCGGCGAAGTGCTCCGTGAGGCCGTAGAGCTTGGTTGCCAGTTGGTTGTTAGCCATCACCCGATGTTTCTGCGTGGAGCATTCGAATTCTCCGACTTGGGCTTCAAGGGAGCTAATTCTTCTTTTGCAATTAGAAACAATCTCGCGGTGTTCGCCGCACACACCAATGCAGATTTTCAGGTCGATGGCGTTACTCAGTCCTTGGCTAAGGCCTTGGGGCTTGAGAACCTATCGCCTTTGGTAGCGGCTAACGGTCACGTTGTTTTAGGTCAGATGCCAAAGGCGCTTACGCTTTTGGATTTCGCAAGGTCAGTTGCCAAACGGATCCCTGCGGTTGCTCAAGGTGTGAAGGTATCCGGAGACCCAGAACGTTTGATCTCTATGGTTGCGGTGCTTGCCGGTGCGGGGGATGGTTACCTAACCGCAGTCGCGCAATCCGATGCAGATCTCTACATAACCTCAGATTTGCGCCACCACCCAGCGCAGGACTTTGCGGAGCAGGCAAAGTTGACAAGCGGCCCAGCACTTATGGACATCTCCCACTGGGCGGCCGAGTGGGTTTGGCTCGAGAGCGCTAAGGCGCAGCTTGAGAAACTAAATAGCCAAGTAGAGTTTGTGGTTAGTGAAATCAATACTGACCCATGGACGTTTGCGGTGATGCAATGAAGGTAATCAAAGGCGACTTAGAGAACCTCTTTGCGCTACAAGAGCTGATTTTTGAGAACCGTAAACTCGAGCAGGATGCCAAGCTTCTAGCATCTGGGGCAGACCTCGAATCCGCCAGGAATGCCCAGCTAGCGAACTCAGCAGAGATCAGTGCGGCCCGAGCTCAGCACGAGACCTTGGTTCGTGAACTCGAGCGCTTAGAGGCTGACTTAGCGTTGGTAAACAAGCGAGTAGCGACCGATAAAGATCGGCTGACTAAGACCGCCGTCGCCCGAGACGCACTAGGCATCCAGCACGAGCTCGAGACCTTGGCGAAAAGAGCCAGTGACCTCGAAGATGCCGAGATCGAGTTGCTCGAGCAAAAGAGCGAGTCGGATATGCGTATGCATGAACTCGAAGTGCTCGGCGAGAAATTGGAAGAGGATTTCAAGATCACCAAGGCACGTGTGCAGCTGGAGCTAGCCGAGCTAAAAACTAAGCACCAGGCAAATTTTCAAGCCGCCGCCGACCTACGCAAGCAGGTTTCACAGGAGGTGCTCGAGAGATTCGAAGCTCGCTTATTGCGCGGTATTGCGATCGGAAAGCTTCAGAAGAACACCTGCACCGCATGCAATATGAGCATCACCGCAACTGCACTTTCAGAGCTTCATCACGTTCCGACCGATGAGCTAGCTAGCTGCCCAGTATGCCAGGCGATTTTGATTCGATGAATTTCGTTCTCTATGCCGATGGGGCCTCTCGCGGTAACCCCGGCCCAGCAGCATATGGTGCCGTGATTTACGACACCGCCGGCAATGTCATTGCCGAACTTGGGGAGAACCTAGGTATCAGGACCAACAATTACGCCGAGTATCAAGCCGTAATCGCAGGACTTAGGCACATCGAAGCGACCTCGCCGGGTTCCAATGTGCTGGTGCGGATGGACTCAAAGTTAGTTGTCGAGCAACTCAGTGGTCGCTGGCAGATCAAACACCCTGAACTCAGAGAATTGGCTCACGAGGCAATTCGAATCATGCGCAATCTCTCGGTTGAACTGCAGTGGGTTCCCAGAGAACAGAATTCCGCAGCGGATGCTGCCGCCAACAGGGCTTTGGATGAGGGCGATTTTGGAAACTTGCCGGAGCTAACTTTGAGTTCAGTTCAACCCAAGAGCATCCGCGCTCCAAGGCAAAGCATTGAACCAACAACTTTCGTGCTCATAAGACACGGCCACACCCAGCAAACTGAATCAAACCTGATCAGCGGCAGTAGCGGCGAGGATCCAACACTTAGCGAACTAGGATTCCTGGAAGCGGAACTGGCCTCAAAAGCTGCCGACGAGCTGCTAGCGCGCTTTGGTTTGGCAACTGTCTCAAAGGTGCTTCACTCGCCACAGCTTCGCGCCGCGCAAACCGCGACCGCAGTAGCAAAACATTTTGAAGTCGGCACAAAGTCCGATGCCAGATTCAAAGAGATTGGGTTCGGCAACTGGGAGGGTCACTCGGTGGAAGAGATGGAAGCCTCCAGCGCTCAGGAGATTACCAACTGGCGAGGATCTATGAGCGTGAAGCCACCCGAGGGAGAGTCGGTGGATGAGCTTGAACTAAGGGTCAGGTCCGCACTTACCGAGGCTATCACCGAATTCAATGGTCAAACCGTAGCGATTGTGAGTCACATGATGCCGCTTAGAGCAATCCTCAGGCACGCCCTAGGCGGCCCAAATTCGCTGAGCTGGACCCTGCAGTTCGCTCCAGCTTCGGTCTCGGTGGTTAGGTATTTCGGACCAAATTTTGCAGAGGTCTTTGCAATTAATTCTTGCCAACATCTGCCAACTAAGTAGGCTTTAGCTAGATGGGTCAACCAGGCGGTCGCGACATAGTCGAGGAACGTCCGGGCTCCAAAGAGCACGATGGTGGGTAACGCCCACCCGGGGTAACCCGAGGGATAGTGCAACAGAAAGTAAACCGCCCGCAAGGGTAAGGGTGAAACGGTGGTGTAAGAGACCACCAGCAGTGCAGGTGACTGTGCTGGCTATGTAAACCTCATCGGGAGCAAGACCAAGCAGAAGGCGCTATGAGCTGCTCGCTTAGCCTTCGGGTAGGTCGCTAGAACTTGTGAGCAATTGCAAGTCGAGATAGATGATCGTCCACGACAGAACCCGGCGTATCGGTTGACCCATCTACTAATCTTCGCTGGACGCGTATGCCAGCGAAGCTGCTCCAATAATGCCGGCGGAATTCTTGGTGCTGGCCGGAACAATCGGGGTTTTCAGGTCCAAAAGCGGCAGAAACTTCTCGTGGTTCTTAGAGACGCCGCCACCGACGATGAATAGATCCGGAACTAGTAATCGCTCAAGCGCGGAGTAATACTTCTGCAGACGCTCAGCCCACTGCTCAAAAGAAAGCCCATCGCGCTCCATGGCGCTGAAAGCGGCCTTGGTTTCGTAGTCAACGCCCTCGATCTCTAGGTGTCCAAGCTCTGCATTTGGAATAAGCACACCGTTGTAGAACAGGGCGGTTCCAATCCCTGTACCGAGAGTCGTCATGATGGTAAGTCCGTGAGAACCCCTACCGGCTCCGAATTTAACCTCTGCCAAACCTGCGGCATCTGCGTCGTTTATAACGTGAGTGTGGCGATTAAGGGTTCTATCAAACAGCTCGTCTGCGTTGAGGCCAATCCAACGCTTAGAGACATTCGCAGCGGATTGGGTGTAGCCGTGCTTGACCACCGCGGGGAAGCACAGTCCCACCGGGTAGTTTCGATGGGATACGCCCAGCGATTCGATTATGGATTTGCAGGCATTCGCAATATCTTCTGGTTCACCACCGGCTGGAGTTTCGACACGGACTCGCTCGGATACCAGTTCGCCTCGCTTGATGTCAACGAGTGCGGCTTTGATACCGGTGCCGCCAATGTCGATGCCAATGGCTTTTTTTCCCACTTATGCCTCCGTAAGGATTTCTGGACCATCTTCGGTAATCAAGATGGTGTGTTCAAACTGTGCTGTGTGTTGCTTGTCTTTTGTGGTTACAGTCCAGCCGTCCTGCCACATGTCCCAATCGGCTGTCCCTAAAGTGATCATGGGTTCAACCGTGAAGACCATCCCGACCTCAATCAAAGTGTCGTACTCAGGTTCGTCATAGTGCGGAATTATCAGGCCGGTGTGGAAACTTGGGCCGACGCCGTGGCCGGTGAATTCCTTCACGACTCCGTAGTTGTATCGCTTGGCATAGGTCTCGATAGCCCTACCGATGATGTTCACCTGTCGACCTGGCATGGCTGCGTTGATTCCGCGATTCATCGCCTCTTTGGTTCTGGAAACCAGGTTTGCCAACTCTTCGGAACCCTCACCAACTAGGACCGTGCCATTGGTATCGCCGTGGACTCCTCCAATAAATGCAGAGATGTCGATGTTTAGAAGATCCCCGTCTTCTAAAACAGTGTCGTCTGGTATTCCGTGGCAAATGATTTCATTCATCGAACTGCAAAGTGATTTTGGAAAGCCGCGATATCCAAGGGTGGAGGGGTAGGCGTTCTGAGAGATTAGGAACTCGTGACCAATTCGGTCCAGGTCATCCGTAGTCATGCCTGGCTTTGCGCTCTCGAGGACAAGTTCAAGGGCTTGGGCGGCAATCCTTGAGGCGATTCTGATGCGCTGGATGGTGTCTTGGTCGTACTTATCACCGCCGACGTGCGGTGCAGGTCCGGGTTTCCCGACATACTCTGGTCTTGTGATGCCACTAGGTACGGCTCTCGCCGGAGATAGCCTCCCGGGCACAAGCTTTCCGTTTTTGTCTTTTGGCACGATCGCAATTCTATTTTCGTTCTCGCATTACTAGGCTCAGACCATGGCGAAAGACGAATATTGGTTCAATACCAAGACCCAAGAGGTCGAAATTGGTAAGCAGTCGCTATCGCTAGATCGACTCGGACCGTTTGCATCTATGCAAGAAGCCGAGAACGCGGTTGAAATAATCGCTAGGCGCGCAGCAGCGCTTCGTAAAGAGGATGAGTCCTCAGATCAGTGGTCTAGCTAAAGCTTTGCTCAGCGGTTGGAAACTCGCCACTTAGCACCTCGCTACGATATTCCACCGCGGCGTCTGATAGATCCTGTCGAAGATTTAGATATTGCTTGGCAAATGTTGGCACCTTTTCGCCTAGCCCTGCAAAGTCCGTCCATACCAAGATCTGCGCATCGGTCTTGTTGCCCGCGCCAATACCAATAGTTGGAATGCTTAGCTCTTTGGTGATTCGCTCGGCAAGGTCGGCAGGGACCATTTCTAGCACCACTGCAAAGGCTCCAGCCTGCTGGATGGCTAAGCAGTCTCTCAGAATATCGTCGGCGGACTCTCCCCGTCCTTGGACTTTGAACCCGCCAAGGGCGTGAACCGACTGCGGTGTGAAGCCAACATGTCCCATCACTGGAATTCCAGCATCAACCAAAGCCTTGATTTGCTCAACACGAGCACCCTCAAGCTTGATAGCGGCACTGCCGGATTCCTTCATCGCTCTGATGCCGTTTTCAACAGCCTGTAGCGCTGAGATCTCATAACTTCCAAAGGGCATATCGAGCACGACCAAGGCGTCTTTGACGCTTCTTGAAACGGCGCGACCGAAGATCAACATCTCGTCCAGAGTTATGGGAACAGTTCCGTCGTTTGCTAGTACGGTGTTGCTCGCTGAATCGCCAACCAAAATCACTTCGATACCAGCCTGATCAAAGATCTCGGCAGTGAGTGCGTCGTAGCTGGTTAGGCAGGAAAAACGCTGACCCTTTTGCTTCAGGGCTGAAAGCGTGGAAGTTCTAATTTTCATAGCTCCCCAAATCTAGTCGTGAGAGGAACTCGGCGACCACGGCCAAAGGCTATCGAAGTTGTCTTGGTGCCAATTGCCCCCTGGGAACGCTTCCACTCCGAAGCCCTAACCATTCCGTCAATCTTTGCTACCGTCTTGGCGTCGAATCCTTGAGCCACGATCTCCGAAGCAGTTTGTCTACCCTCAATTAGAAGGGCCAAAATAGCATCCAAGAGCTCGTAGTCTGGCAGTGAATCTTGATCCAGTTGCCCAGGCCTTAGCTCCGCGCTCGGGGGTTTGGTTATTGAGTTGCTAGGAATCGCATCGAAGCCTCGAATTTGGTTGTAGGTCTCAGCAAGTTTCCATACATCGGTCTTGTAGACGTCTTTGATTGGTGCAAAACCGCCCGCCGCATCGCCATACATGGTGCTGTAGCCAACCGCCACCTCTGACTTGTTTCCTGTCGAAACTAGAAGATGCCCCTCGGAGTTTGAAATACCCATCAGGATCACGGCCCTGATTCTTGCCTGTATGTTCTCCTGAGCCAGATCACTAAGCGCAAGGCTTGCCTCAAATGCCTTGTGGGCAGCGTCGATTTCAATTGTTCGATGATCGATGCCCAGGTTTTGGGAAAGCTGTCTGGCATCACTGAGTGAGTGATCAGATGAATATCTAGATGGCAAGAGAACGCCGGTCACATTCTCAGATCCGACGGCTTCTTTGGCAATGGCTGCGCACAGTGCGGAGTCGATGCCACCGCTTAGACCAAGAACCACTTTGCGCTGACCGGTCTTTTGCAGATAGTCCCTAAGTCCAATAACCAAGACATCAAAAAGCCGGACGTAGGGATCTCCTTCGTTTTCCGCAGTGTT
>CANESN010000036.1 GCA_947441105.1 Micrococcales bacterium | reverse complement strand
TTGAATCAAGCCCTGGCACAGCAATTGCCATTGGCAAGTTTGATGGCCTTCACCTTGGGCACCAGCAGCTGATTCACGAACTAATGGAGTATTCCGAGGAGGCCGGCTTGGTGCCGGCTGTAATCACCTTCGATCGTCACCCAAAGGCACTTTTAGATCCGGAGAATTGCCCAAGGCCTCTTATCGGACCCGGGCAAAAGGCTGCACTTATGACCGAGGCAGGTGTAGAGATTCTCTTAACTCTGCCATTTACTCAGGAGCTTGCAAACCTCAGCCCAAAGGACTTTATTGAGCAGGTGATTTCACCACTCGGCGCGAAGATGATTTTCGTTGGCGAAGGCTTCAGGTTTGGAAGCCACGGCACCGGGACGGTCAATGACCTGAGGGAGTTCGGTCCCCAGTTTGGTTTTAGAGTGCGCGAGGTTGCGCACGTGCAGGCTGCAGGTCGAAAGATCTCATCTACTGACCTCAGGGCAATTCTCGATGCTGGCAAGGTCGAGGTCGCGAGCTTGCTTCTCGGACGCAATCACCAGGTGACCGGAATCGTTGAGCACGGTCGAAAGCTTGGTAGAACCCTTGGCTTCCCGACCGCAAACATTTCGAGAAGTGCGGAAGGTTATCTTCCGGGAGATGGCGTTTACGCTGGCTACCTGTATGCCGAAGGAGTTCGCTACCCTGCCGCTCACTCGGTTGGCACCAACGACACCGTCGGGCAGGTGCCAAAGATCTTGGAATCCCATGTAATCGGTCGGACCGATTTGGACCTTTACGATCTTGAGGTGACCTGCGAATTTGTTGCTCAGGTCAGGGGCTGGGTCAAGTTTGCGTCGCTTGAAGAGCTGATTGCTCAGATAACTGTGGATGTCGAAAAGGCATCCGAAATTCTCGGGGAGTAGTCTTCTTACATGAACTTCGTAGACGCCATAGCTTCTGGATTCAAGAACTATTTCAACTTCAAGGGCAGGGCTTCACGCTCTGAGTTTTGGTACTGGGTGCTGTTCACCATTTTGCTCAGCTTGGTGCTGGGCACTATCGAGACCGTGATTTGGCCTGCTGCCCCAGTTGACAGTGAGGATCTGGAAGCGGTCTTGAATTCAGCGTTCAGCGCTCCGACTCCGCTTACCTCGCTGGCAAACCTAATACTTTTCATTCCTGGCCTCTCGGTGAGCGCCAGAAGGTTCCACGACGCTGGATTCAGCGCGAAGTGGCTCTTTTTGCTTTTGGTGCCGGCCACGTATTCGATCTTTGCGATTGTTGGCTTGGTTGCTATTGGATCCAGCTACTTCGGATCCGCCATGCCAACCGTCGAGGATTTTCCGGTCGAGGTCTTGATGTCGATCATCTTCTTGCTTGCGCCGATTTTTGCCCTGGGATTCGCCGTGTTTGTGATTCATATGATTTTCGCGCTGAAACCGACCAGATCTTTCTACGACGGCAACAAGTACGTCGAGCCAACTCCGTTGAGTTCGGTCGATGAGGGAACCACCGCCTAGACGAAATCGCTTTTTATCCCTAGACTTCTCAGGTTGCCGTGTAACGGCCGCGGATAAAGAGAGCTTGAAACTCCCTGTTTCAGGCACCGCGCAGCGAGGGAAAGGAAAAAGCAATGGCATTAGATGCAGCCGTAAAGACCCAAATCATCGAGGAATACGCCACTAAGCCAGGCGACACAGGTTCTCCTGAGGTTCAGATTGCTGTGCTCAGCCGCCGCATTGCTGACCTTACCGAGCACCTAAAGGACCACAAGCACGACCACCACTCCCGTCGCGGATTGTTGCTACTTGTTGGTCAGCGTCGCCGTCTACTCGGTTACCTACAGAACGTTGACATTGCACGTTACCGTTCACTAATCGAGCGCCTAGGCCTTCGTCGATAAGTTTGGAGTTACGCCAAGACCCCCGGACACAGTGTGTTCGGGGGTCTTGCATTTCCTAGGCATTTAGCCGTTTGCTTGTTAGGCTTTACCTAGGAGTTCTCGAAGGCGGGTCCTCGGTGGAAATCTTTGGGTAGTGCCCCAGATGTTTTTACTGACGACCAGCACTTCATAAGGCCAATCGGCCTTCTCCAGTACGCAGCAAACTTGCAATTGCAAGTTGACGTTTCGCGTGCGCTGAGAAAAAGGAGGGGCCATGGAAGGCCCAGAAATCAAAGCAACAGAAGCAATTATTGACAACGGCAAGCACGGTAAGCGAGTAATCCGCTTCGAGACTGGGCGCCTAGCCCAGCAGGCAGCCGGTAGCGCAGCGGTTTACATTGACGAAGAGACCATGCTCTTTTCGGCAACCACCGCATCCAAGCAGCCAAAGGACCAGTTCGACTTCTTCCCACTAACCATCGACGTTGAAGAGCGTATGTATGCAGCTGGAAAGATCCCGGGTTCATTCTTCCGTCGTGAGGGTCGCCCATCGACCGCAGCCATCTTGGCTGCTCGTCTGATCGACCGCCCACTTCGCCCATCATTCGTTGATGGTCTTCGTAACGAGATCCAGGTAGTTGTGACCGTTATGTCTATTGAGCCAGACGAGCTCTACGACGTAGTTGCAATCAACGCAGCCTCGATGTCTACCCAGCTTGCAGGTCTTCCGTTCTCCGGACCAGTTGCCGGTGTTCGCGTTGCACTTATCGACGGCCAGTGGGTCGCATTCCCTAAGTACTCGCAGCTAGAAAAGGCTGTATTCGACATGGTTGTTGCAGGTCGCGTTGTCATCGAAGATGGCAAGGAAGACGTTGCAATCATGATGGTTGAGGCTGAGGCTACCGAGGGTTCTATGGACCTAATCGCAGCTGGCGCAATCGCTCCTACCGAGGAGATCGTTGCACAGGGCCTAGAGGCAGCAAAGCCATTCATCAAGGAATTGGTTCGCGCACAGGTTGAGCTTGCAAAGTTGGCAGCAAAGCCAACCGCAGACTTCCCAGTGTTCTTGCCTTACTCCGATGAGGTTTACGCGGCAGTTTCCAAGGCAGCTGAGACCGAGCTTGCTCGGGTCTACCAGATCGCCGACAAGCAGCAGCGCCAGGAGCAGGACGACGCCCTAAAGGCCAAGGTCAAGGAGGAGATGGTTTCTGTTCTCTCCGAAGAGCAGATGCCTCAGTTCTCGGCTGCATACAAGTCTGTGACCAAGAAGGTCATGCGTACTCGTGTTCTAAAAGAGGGTATCCGCATCGACGGTCGCGGTCTTCGCGACATTCGTGCCCTGGATGCAGAGGTTGCAGTTATTCCTCGCACCCACGGTTCGGCTATCTTCCAGCGCGGTGAGACCCAGATCCTTGGTGTCACCACCTTGAACATGCTAAAGATGGAGCAGCAGCTAGACGCTTTGACCCCAGAGACCTCAAAGCACTACATGCACCACTACAACTTCCCTCCTTACTCCACCGGTGAGACTGGTCGCGTTGGTTCTCCAAAGCGTCGCGAAATCGGTCACGGAGCATTGGCAGAGCGAGCACTTGTGCCGGTACTGCCAAAGCGTGAGGACTTCCCATATGCAATCCGTCAGGTATCCGAAGCTCTTAGCTCAAACGGTTCCACATCGATGGGTTCGGTTTGTGCTTCAACCCTTTCGCTACTAAACGCTGGTGTGCCACTTCGTGCACCGGTTGCTGGTATCGCAATGGGTCTGATCTCAGACACCGTTGACGGCAAGGTTCAGTACGCAGCATTGACCGACATCCTGGGTGCAGAAGACGCACTGGGAGATATGGACTTCAAGGTTGCCGGTACTCGCGAGTTCGTAACCGCTATCCAGCTAGACACCAAGTTGGATGGAATTCCAGCTTCGGTTCTAGCCGGTGCTCTAACTCAGGCCAAGGAAGCTAGAAACTACATCCTTGACGTGATGCTAGAGGCGATCGACGAGCCAGACGAGCTTTCTCCATACGCTCCTCGCGTTATCGCGGTGAAGATCCCGATTGACAAGATCGGTGAGGTCATTGGTCCAAAGGGCAAGATGATCAACCAGATCCAGGAAGACACCGGAGCCGACATCTCAATTGAGGATGACGGAACCGTTTACATTGGTGCAACCAATGGTGAGAGTGCTGAGGCTGCAAAGGCTGCGATTAACGCCATTGCAAACCCACACGTTCCTGAGATCGGTGAGCGCTTCCTAGGTACCGTTGTGAAGCTAGCTACCTTCGGTGCCTTCATCTCGCTAATGCCTGGCAAGGACGGCCTACTGCACGTTTCAGAGCTCAAGAAGATCTCTGGCGGAAAGCGCGTCGAGAACGTTGAAGACATTCTCGAGGTTGGTCAGAAGCTTCAGGTTGAGATCACTAAGGTCGATGACCGCGGCAAGCTATCGCTTGCTCCAGTTGTCGAGGGCGAAGAAAGCGCTGCGGAAGCAGAGTAAGCATTGCTCTTCGAACTAAATAAGTCACACTCGTTCACCGCTGAGGCAGCCCGGGTTTCTCGCTCGGTGCTGCCTAGCGGTGTTCGCATTTTGACCGAGGAGGTCCCCGGAGCACCCTCTATCGCCATCTCCGCTTCGGTTGCAGTTGGTTCCAGGGATGAGACCGGCGGACACTTTGGCTCGACCCACTTTTTAGAGCACCTTTTGTTCAAAGGCACCAAGCGTCGCGGTCAAAAAGACATCTCGGTGGCTTTTGATTCGGTGGGCGGATCCTCAAATGCCGCAACCGCTAAGGAATACACCAGTTACTACGCCAGAGTTCAAAACTCGGCTTTGCCTTTGGCGATGGATCTTTTGGTGGACATGTTCACCTCGGCGAGAATCGACGATTCAGATTTCACTGTCGAGCGAACTGTAATTCTTGAAGAGCTTGCGATGAATGATGATGATCCTGAGGATGTCGCTCACGAAGCTCTAGCCGAAGCTCTGCTGCCAGATCACGAACTTGGCCGACCAATCGGCGGCACCCCTGACACCATCAACGCTGTTGATCGCGATTCGGTGTTTGAGCACTACCTAAAACACTACCGACCAGAGAATCTAGTGATCACGGTCGCTGGCGGCGCGAGCCACGAGCAAGTTGTTGAGCTAGTAAACACCGAGCTTGCTCGGGTTGATTGGCAGGCAGCGTCGAACCCAAATGCGCGCCGAGCTCAGTTTGATGCGGAACTGGGCCAGTCTGAGAAGTTTAGATTTATCGAAAAGGATGTGGCGCAAGCCAATGTTCTTCTTGGGTTCCAGAGCATTCGTGGAAACGATGACGCAAGGTACGCCCTAGGAATCATGAACACCATCTTGGGCGGCGGAATGTCGTCCAGGCTCTACCAGGCCATTCGCGAAGAGCGTGGCTTGGCATACTCGACCTACTCTTACCAGCAGGGCTTTGCCGATGCCGGCTACTACGGCCTCTATGCCGGCACCAACCCGGAGAATGCAGTCGTCGTTACCAAGCTGATGCGGGAGATTTTCCAGGAGCTTGCAGACAACGGTGTGACCCAGGCCGAATACGATCTAGCGCTGGGAAACATCACCGGTGGACTTGCGCTTCGGTACGAGAGTTCTATCGCCCGCATGAATCGTTTGCTATCGGCTGAGATCGGCACCGGGGAGTACCTGTCGGTCTCGGAGGTAATGGAGCGATTTAGTTCGGTAACTCTGTCGGATGTGCAGCAAATTGCCCAAAGAATCATCACTTCACCGTCATCTCTGATTGCGGTCGGCGAAGGACTTGAACATCTCCAAGAGTTAGCTTGATAGGTTTATCAGCATGATCTCAGTAGCGGTAGTGGGCGCAAGCGGCAGAATGGGCAGCCTTGCGCTGCAACTTATTGATTCCGATGCCAACCTCAAGCTGCACGCTTCCCTGAACTCAAAGTCTGACCTTTCACACATGCTCGGTGCTGATGTTGTAGTTGACTTCACGCTTCCCGATGTGAGCCCGAAGGTGGTTGAGTACGCCATCAAGCACGATCTCAAGATTGTTGTTGGCACCTCCGGCTGGAGCGAAATTCATCTGGCGGAATTGAGCAAGTTGCTTTCAGAACACCCAAGCGCCGCAGCGATTGTGGTCCCTAATTTCTCAATTGGTTCGATGCTCGCTCAGCAGTTTGCGGCTTTAGCTGCCAAGTACTTTGACTCCATCGAAATCGTTGAGGCTCATCATGCCGGCAAGGTCGATTCGCCGTCTGGCACCGCGGTCAGAACCGCTGAGCAGATTGCCACTTCCCGCAAAGGCATGGTCCAGCCACTAATTCCAGGAGTTGAGCAGCCTGCTCGCGGTCAAGTGGTTGCTGGTGTGCCAATCCACTCACTTCGCCTGCAGGGAGTCTCTGCGAAGCAAGATGTGATTTTCGGTGCCGGTAACGAGATATTGACCATCTCGCACGAGGTTTCCTCTCACCACGCTTATGCCGAGGGCATTCGCCTGTGTATCGCATACGCCCAAAGTGCCAAGGGCCTAACTGTCGGACTTGATCAGGTCGTAGCGAACTAGTGTCAGCAAAAATCTGGGCCTTGGTGATGGCCGCTCTGGCTGTCATTTATTTAGTTTTGCTGGGCCAAAAGGCTATCTTGCTGCTGTTAGATGCGAGCCTGGTGGCAAAGGCCATGGGAGTTGCACTTTTGGTGCTGCCGTTGATTGCCGCCTGGGCAATCCTCACCGAAATCAAGTTCGGCATGGACGCCGAGAGACTTTCGCGCAGAAACTCTGAGCCCCCACTGGAATTTGCACTTCGACCAAGCGGTAAGCCAACCAAGGAAAGCGCTCAGGCTGAGTTTGAGCGAATCAAGTCCTTGGTGTCAAAGGATCTTGCCAACTGGGAACTTTGGTTTCGCCTGGGGGAGTGCTACGAAGCTTCCGGTGACCGCAAGCTAGCTCGCAAGTCAATCCGCAAGGCAATCAAACTAGCTAACGATCCCAAAGCGCTTTAGACCTAAGTACATCTGGCAACCTAGGCAGAAGTTGAAAAAGGCGTTTAGGAAAGCTGCAAAGAAGATAAATCCAGCGCTAACTGCAACCAGTACCGGTGCAAACCAGAAACCAACCAATCCCAACAGCGCAAACCCAAGTCCTACCTTTTGGGCAAACTGTGGCGGGCGTGAATCCTCTAGCTCACTTGGCGCTGAAAGGCGCGGGCGAACCAGCTTCTTGAAAACCAGCCCGTAAGGGTGAGTCTTAGGGCTAAAAACGCTCCAGCTAAACAGCACTGCGAGCAGCACGATTAGCGGGTAGGCGTTAGAGAAGCCCTCTGGGGCCGATACCGCGATACCGAAAGCGGCCAGGGACAGCGCGCTTGTGATGGCGGCACCAAATCTTGGTCCGCGAGGATCGATTAGTTCTGCACTCATTTGATTCCTAACTTTGTTAGCTCTTGTTGAATTAGCCCCTGCTTGGGAACACCGCTCACCCGATAAGTTACCTGACCCTTGTCATTGAGGACAAAAATCGTTGGGGTTTGCGAAATCTGAAACCTTGCCGCAAGATCTAAGCGGTCGGTTAGGTCAACTTCGACTTGC
>CANESN010000035.1 GCA_947441105.1 Micrococcales bacterium | reverse complement strand
TGGATCTTTGGGCAGCAGCTTGAGCCAATGCTTGGGAAACTGCGCTTTTTGGCGCTGTATTTGATCTCGATCTTTGGAGGATCGGTCGCGGTATTGCTGCTATCCGACCCACAAACCCCGGTGGTTGGTGCATCGGGAGCACTGTTTGGCCTAATGGGTGCGTTCTTTGTAGTGATCCGCTCAATTGGCGGAAATCCAACCCAGATTTTCTTACTTATCGCCATCAACTTCTCGATGGGCTTCTTTGTCTCGGGAATCTCCTGGGAGGGTCACCTAGGAGGCTTGGTCACCGGTTTGGCAATTGCCTCGGTGTATGCCGGAACTAGGCGTCCAAATCAGAAGGTCGCCCAAGTGCTGGGTGTGGTTTTGGTGATCGCAGCGCGAGTGGTGCTTACGCTGTGGCGCATTCAAGAGTGGATCTAATTACTTCCACTTGGTGGTCATAACAAAGCCAATCATGGCGATGCCGAAACCGATCAAGATGTTCCAGTTGCTCAGGTCAAGGAAAGTTGCGCTACCAAGCGGGTACTGCGCGCTTGAGATGTAGAAAATTAGAATCCAGACCAAACCCACGACCATGAGGCCGAACATGGTGATCTTGTACCAGGTTGGGTTTTCTTCCTGCTCATCGCTAACGATGGCTGGACGAACAGCTTCCTTCTTCGGAGCTGGCTTACGACGTGAAGTTGATTCAGGCATGCCAGAAGTTTATAACCTCGAAACGCTTCTCGCTGACTCAAGTTAGGCTATTGGGACTATGGTCCGGATTTTGGTGCTCGACAACTACGACAGTTTTGTCTACACGCTCAATGGCTATTTGCAGCAGCTTGGGGCTCAGACCGAGGTCGTTCGAAACGATGCTGTCACCGAAGCCGAATTACCAGCACTATTGGCCAGATTCGATGCGGTTTTGATTTCTCCAGGACCGGGAACCCCTGCCGATGCTGGCCTTTCCATCCCAACCGTAAAGTTCGCTCTGGAAAACAAATACCCGGTGTTTGGCGTCTGCCTGGGTCACCAGGCGATTGCCGAGGCCATGGGGGCAACGGTAAAGAGTGCACCGGAATTGATGCACGGCAAGATCTCCAAGATCAATCATCGGGACAGCACTATTTTCCAGGGGCTGCCGCAGGGATTTAATGCCACCCGCTACCACTCACTTGCAGTGGTCTCAGACACTGTTCCAGCTGATCTAAAGATCACCGGTCACACCGATTCGGGTGTAATTATGAGCCTGCAGCATGTTTCTAAGCCAATTTACGGCGTCCAGTTTCACCCGGAATCGGTTATGACCGAGGGCGGGTATCAAATGCTTGCCAATTGGCTTGCGACTTTAGGCGAGACTGATGCGATCGAAAAAGCTAAGTCACTTAGCCCAAGGATTGAAACTAACTAGTTTCCAGTTCCTGGATCTACAACCGGGTCAACGATGCACTCCACATACAAGATGATGCTCTGCATTTGCGGAGCTTGACCGGCAGGAACTGACTGGTCTAGCACGATGTTTCCGATCTGACCGGCACAGGTTGGGCCATCCAGGGTTTCAATCGAAACCGTGTAGCCAATGGTTGGGGCGGTGAGGATGTTCCTCGCCTCCACCACATCTAGGTTTCTAACATCTGGAATCTGCACGGTTCCATCCGAGAGCACCAGGTTCACAATCGAACCAAGTGGCAACTTCGAGTTAGCTACCGGGTCAGAGGCAATAACGGTGCCCTCTGGGATATTGGCGCTGGAAACGACCGTAATAGTGCCAACCGTCAATCCTTGAGCCTCGATCATGGCCACCGCCGATGCCTCGGTTTGGCCAACCAAACTCGGGACCATCACCTCGGTGGCACCGCTGGAGACGTAGAGCGTGACCGGAGTATTGGCAGAAACCTGAGTTCCTGCGGCCGGCTCCTGGCGAATAACAACGCCCTCTGGAATAGTGTCGCTCTTCTCGTAAACCCGGAGCACCAATAGGTCTTGGGCCGCCAAGGTGGCAGCAGCGTCATCGTAGAGTGAACCCTCAACGCTAGAAACCGTGATGCCGGAGCCCGGGATGATTGTCGTTCCCGCTCCGCCTAGGTTCATGACCCAGAACAGCAGTCCCACCAAGATAACCAGCACACCGGTTCCAAGCCCCCACAGCACACCAGCGTTTATCTTGGTTGTGGTGACGGTCTGGACGGTTTGACTTGGCACGGTTTCAAACCCGTCGATCAGGTCAAGCCCATCGGTGCTTGATGTAAGAACGGTGGTTGGTGATACCAAAAGCTCGGTCTCTGGCGCTGGCACAACCGCCGGGACAACCGGGATAGGGGCGCTTTGACCATTGGCAGCAGCCAAAAGGTGCTCGCGGAATTCTTCTGCACTCTGAAAACGATCGGCCCGATCCTTTGCCATCGCTCGCAGGACGACCTGATCAAGTTCTTCGCTGACTCGTGGGTTGAATTGACTTGGTGGCACAACCGCCTCAGAAACGTGCTGGTAGGCAACCGATACAGCGCTCTCGCCCGTAAATGGTGGGCGGCCGGCAAGTAGCTCATAGAGAATCACGCCGGTTGAGTAAAGGTCTGTGCGACCATCTACCGCTTCGCCGCGAGCTTGCTCCGGGGAGAAATACTGTGCGGTGCCAATGATTCCTGCGGTGGCAGCTTGGGTGGCTGAGTTATCGGAAATCGCCCTGGCGATGCCAAAGTCCATCACCTTGACCGAGTCACCATCGCCGATCATCACGTTAGCTGGCTTGATGTCGCGGTGAACAACGCCGGCGCGGTGGGAAACCTCAAGGGCGGTCAAGATACCGCCGATGTAGCGAACTGCCTGCTCCGGAGCTACGCCACCCTCGTGAATCAATTCCCGAAGTAGGCGTCCGCGAACCAATTCCATGATGATGTATGGGGTTTTGCGAGGATTGCCGTTTTCGTCCGTCGTCTCTTCTTCGCCGGCATCGTAGACCCTAACAATGGTTGGGTGAGCCATGCGAGCAGAGGCCTGCGCCTCCTGACGGAACTTAGATTCGAAGCTGGCGTCGTTGGCAAGGTCTGACTTGAGAAGTTTGATTGCGACAGTGCGTCCGAGGCGAGTGTCGTAACCCTCGTAAACCTCGGCCATGCCGCCACGGCCCACTAACTGCCCCATCCGGTAACGGCCGGCAATCAGTCTTTCGTTCTCAGTCAAAATAGCTCTTTCTACCTCGCCACAGTTTAGTTTTTCTAAGCCGAAGTCCCTGGCAGGACTCGGTCACAGTCTTGTTACCCTTGCGAATCCTCTTCGGTAGGCGCGGGTGCCGGATCCGAGATAGTCGAAGACTCTGTGGTTCCTGGTTCTGGAATCACAACCGGCGACTCCTCAACCTTCTCCACGTAATAGGTAACGTCGATGACACTGCCGATTGTTATGTTTCCGGTTGGAGAAACTGCATAGACGGTTCTCGCCTGTGAGCTACCGGCCTCAACCTCCATGCCTGGAATTGCGTTTACCCGCATGCCCAATTCAGCCAGGCGAGCGGTAACGATGCTGAGGTTCTCACCGATGATGTCGGATCTAAGAATCAGCTCACTGGTTGCCTCTGGTGACTCGGTTGCCACCTCACTCACAGTCGCACTCTCGGATGGAGTGGTTTGCTCGGTGCTGGTGGGAGTCTGAGTCGGCATGTTCTCCGTGTTTGGATCCGAAAGGATCGCAACAATCACCACAATCGCGGTTATGCCCAGTAGTCCAACGGTGGCAAGCCATGGCCAGACAATCGGCGCTCGCGGTAGCGGTGCGGTGTCGGTTGGAATTACCTCGGTGATGCTTTGCTCGATGTAGCTGGTCTCTGTCGAGGTGCTGGCTCTAAATCCTGGCTTGCGCTTTTCACGAAGCAGTGCCTCGGCACGAATTGCCAAAGAGGTTGCCGACTCCGGACGCTGGGAGGGCTTCTTTGCAAGACAGCTCAGCACAAGGTTTTGAACCCGTGGATCAATGGTTTCCGGTAGCGCCGGAGGCATTTCGTTGATGTGCGCCATCGCGATAGCCATCTGGTTTTCGCCGGTAAATGGACGCTTTCCGGCAAGTGCCTCATAGGCAACCACTCCGAGCGAGTAAAGGTCGGTAGCCGGAGTTGAAGTCTTACCGGTCGCCTGCTCGGGAGCTAGGTACTGGACGGTTCCCATGACCTGGCCGGTCTTGGTAAGTGGCACCTGGTCACCAACGCGAGCAATACCAAAGTCGGTTATTTTCACCTTGCCATCCGGCGTAATCAACAGATTGCCAGGCTTGATATCTCTGTGAACTAGGCCTCGGGAGTGTGCAGCACCAAGCGCTCTGGAGGTTTGGGCAATGATGTCCAAAACCTTCTCCTCGGTGAGCTTCTTCTCGCGCTCTAGGAGCCTCGAGAGTGATTCACCTGGAACCAGCTCCATAACCAGGAAGGCACTGCCGGAGTCCTCACCGTAGTCAAAGATGTTTGCAATGCCCTCGTGCTCAACCAAAGCAGCACTCTTTGCCTCGGTTCGGAAGCGCTCAAGGAATAGTGGGTCGCCGAGGTACTCCTCTTTGAGGATCTTGATGGCGACCTGACGCAGAATTAGCTCATCTTCAGCTTGCCAAACCTCACCCATGCCACCGATGGCAATGCGAAGTTGAAGGCGGTAACGATCACCGTAGAGCTGTCCCACCGAGGGCTTCATTTCTTTAGCACCGCCTCAATGACGAGGCGTGCAATCGGAGCAGCAAGTTGGTTCCCGGTGCCGCTTTGCCCCGCGCCGCCGCCGTCTTCAATGACTACTGCAACCGCAACTCTTGGGGCTTCAGCAGGGGCAAAGCCGGTGAACCACAGCGTGTAAGGGTCGTTGATGCCGTTCTCTGCGGTTCCGGTCTTACCGGCTACCGCAACACCTTCGATCTGGGCGCGAGTGGCGGCACCAGAGTTCACCGAGTCAACCATCATGCGGGTAAGGAACCCGGCGGTTAGCTTCGACATCGGCGAGGAGAGCACCACCGGCTCCGGCTGGCTAAGCACGTTTAGGTTTGAGGCAACCACCAAATCAATGAGCTGCGGGCTCATCAGCACGCCCTGGTTAGCAATGGATGCAGAAACCATTGCCATCTGCAGGGGGGTGACTCGAACATCAAACTGTCCAAACCCGGTAAGTGCAACCTGGGAGTCTTCAAGGTTCTCCGGGTAGATGCTCGGGGTGACTGAAAGTGGAATTTCCAGAGCGCTACCAAAGCCCATAAGTTCAGCTTGAGCTCGAATGCGCTGCTCACCAAGTGCCACAGCCAACATCGCGAACGGCACGTTGCAGGATTTGATGAGTGCGGTTTCCAAGGTGACGGTCTCACCCTTGCCACAGGTGGAGCCGGAGCTATTCTCAACAAAGCTGAAGGTTCTTGGCAGTCGATAGCGCTGCAGATTTTCAAACTCACTGGTTACGGTGTACTGGCCAGATTCCAAAGCTGCGGCTGCGACCACAAGCTTGAAGGTCGAGCCCGGGTGGTAGAGATCGCCGGCGATAGCGCGGTTGATAAGCGGCTTATCTTCGTCCTCGCTGTAGGTCGTGTAGGCATCGGTCACCGGACCATATAGGTGAGCAGCCAGCATGTTGGCATCAAAGGTGGGCTTTGAAACCATGGCCAGAATTCGACCGGTGGAAGGCTCAATGGCCACCACGGCACCCTTACGGTTTCCGAGCGCATCCCAGGCAGCACGCTGAACGTCTGGGTCAATGGTTAGCTCAACGGCAGCTCCGGTAACTGGCTTGCCATCCAGTAGCGCGTTGATCTGCTCAAAAAACTGTGCTGAAGACTGCCCAGAGAGATAGCTATTCATTGAGCGTTCGATGCCATCGGCACCGGAGAAAAGCGAGAAGTAACCAATCACCGGGCTGTAGAGCACGGAGGCATATTCACGGTTGAAGCGATAGGCATCGTTGACCGGAATGCTCTCAACTACCGGCACCCCGTCAACCAAAATATCTCCGCGCTGAGTCTTATAGGTTTCATAGGAAGCACGAACGTTGCGGCTGTCCTTATAGAGGTCAGCGCTTCTGAGCACCTGGATCGAACTTGCCATCGCAAAAAGCGCAAGGAACATCGCGGTTAGCGCTAGCCCTACCCTTCTGATCTGTTTGTTCATGCACCCACTCGCTTCAATGACGAGTCGGAGATTCTAAGTAGCAGCGCGATGATTACCCAGTTCGCAACCAGTGATGAGCCACCGGCGGCCATAAATGGAGTGGTGAGACCGGTCATTGGCAATAGGCCCATCACACCAGATGCCACCACGAAAAGCTGCAGTCCAATCACAAAGCTGAGGCCAATCGCCAAGAGTCTCGAGAAGTCATCCGGGTGGCTATTGGAAATGCGCAAGCCTCGGTAAACCAAGAGCAGGTAAACCGCGAGGATCGCAAATAACCCTGCAAGTCCGAGCTCTTCTCCCATTGCAGCGAGGATGAAGTCAGATTCTGCCAGCGGGATCAGCTGCGGGAAACCGCCACCCAAACCAGTTCCAATTACATCGCCATTCGCCATACCAAAAAGTGCCTGCACCAGCTGGTAGCTGCCGCCGGCCGCGTTGTAGTTCTCTGCCGCAAACGGATCTAACCAGGCGTCGAACCTTCTGCCGACGTAGTCAAAAACTCTCGATGCAACCAGGGCACCGGTAACCATCATGGTTAGCCCCGCACCAACGTAGAACGCTCTGCCGGTTGCGGTGTAGATCATCACCAAGAACAAACCGAAGTACAAAATCGAGGTTCCAAGATCGCGCTGCAAAACCAGCACGCCAAGGGATGCGGCCCAGAACAACAGGATTGGACCGAGGTCTTTAGCCCTAGGGACCTTCATAAACAGAAGGCGTGAACCAATTTCACTCAGGGTGTCTTTTTTGGAAACCAGGTAGCCGGCAAAGAAGATCGCCAGCAAAATCTTTGCAACCTCACCGGGCTGGAATGAGAGCTCTCCAACTCCAACCCAGAGCGTTGCGCCATTTATCGTCTTGCCAATCACCGGTGCCGCCGGCAACATCAATAGGAATACCGCCATTGCACCGGCGAGGTATGGATAGCGCCTGAGCACCAGGTGGTTTGGAACCAGTCTCACCACAACGGCAGCCACAATCATCGCAAAGCAGGTCAACCAAACTTGGCGATCGGCATAGATCTCAATGCCGCCCCTGCCAATCTCGGCAAGGTCCAGCCGGTAAATCATGGCGATGCCCAAACCATTTAGCAGGTATGCCAGTGGCAGCATCAAACCATCTGCACCTACCGCGTGCTTACGAAGGATGTAGTGCACAATGCCTGCTGCGATTGCAGGTGGGGCCCAATAGAAAAGCATGTCCCAGCTCATCTTTTGCAAAACCGCTAGCTGCACCTGAGCAAGTGCGAAGGCATTAATACCCGCCACCCAGAACAGCAAAACCGCCTCAAAGTTTCTTGACCTTGGCACTGCCTTAAGCAGCATCGGAATCGCCGTGGTTAGGGAGACGTTACTCATCGATTAATCTCCCGCAGCTGCGAGATGATGCGCTCGGCATCCTCGAGGGACTCG
>CANESN010000034.1 GCA_947441105.1 Micrococcales bacterium | reverse complement strand
GGTGAGCAACTGTTCCAGCAACTGCCACAAATATACCGGCAACTGCCGACCCCAAAAGCCCAAGGGCTTTTTTACGACTGGCTGGCACGCTTGCGCGCCGATGCCGGACGAGCTCTGACGTTTGGATCAAGCTCAAGATTGCGAATACGAGTTGCCTCAGGGGTTACCTCAACACACTCGTCCTCGCGGGCAAACTCCAAGCACTCCTCAAGAGAGAGCTTCTTTGGAGGAGTAAGGCCTACAAAGTTGTCTGCAGATGCAGCACGCATGTTGGTGAGCTGCTTCTCCTTGGTGATGTTGACATCCATGTCATCGGCGCGAGAGTTCTCGCCAACCACCATGCCGCAGTAAACCTCGCTGGTTGGCTCAACAAAGAACGCACCGCGCTCCTGCAGGGCGATCATCGCGAAAGGAGTTGCAACACCGGCACGGTCAGCAACCATCGAACCATTCTGACGGGTAGAGATGTCTCCAGCCCAGGCTTCGTAACCAGCAGACAGGGCGTTAGCAATACCTGCACCCTTGGTGGTGGTTAGGAATTCGGTTCTAAAGCCAATTAGGCCTCTGGAAGGAACGCGGAATTCGATGCGAACCCAACCGGTGCCATTGTTGATCATGTTGGTCATGCGGCCCTTGCGAGCAGCTAGCAACTGAGTAACTGGGCCTAGGAACTCCTCTGGAGTATCAATGGTCAGATCTTCAACCGGCTCGTGAACCTTGCCATCGACCTTGCGGGTAACAACCTGAGGCTTACCAACGGTTAGCTCATAGCCTTCACGACGCATCTGCTCTACCAGGATGGCAAGAGCAAGCTCGCCACGACCCTGCACTTCCCAAGCGTCTGGACGCTCGGTAGGCAAAACCTTGATCGAGACGTTACCGATAAGTTCGCGGTCTAGACGGTCCTTCACCAAACGTGCGGTGACCTTTGCGCCCTTGACGCGACCTGCCATAGGCGAGGTGTTGATACCAATGGTCATCGAAATAGCTGGGTCGTCAACGGTGATTAGCGGAAGTGGACGAATGTCGTTTGGGTCGCAGAGCGACTCACCAATGGTGATCTCTTCGATACCGGCAACAGCCACGATGTCTCCAGGGCCAGCCTTCTCGATTGGGTAGCGATCAAGCGCCTTGGTTCCCAATAGCTCGGTGATTTTTACGGTCTGGGTGGTGCCATCCTGGCGAACCCAAGCAACCTGCTGACCCTTTTTAATCTCACCGTTGTAGATGCGAAGCAGTGCCAAACGTCCTAGGAATGGGGATGCGTCCAAGTTGGTGACGTGAGCCTGTAGCGGGACGCTCTCGTCGTAGCTAGGGGCTGGAATGTACTTGAGAATGGCCTCAAACAGCGGCTCCAGGTTGTCGGTGTCAGGCATTGAGCCATCCGCAGGCTTGGTTAGTGATGCACGTCCTGCGCGACCGGATGCGTAGATAACCGGTAGGTCCAAGATTGCGTCAACGTCTAGGTCTGGCACGGTGTCGTGCAGGTCAGAGGCTAGGCCCAAAAGAAGGTCGTGGCTTTCTTCAACAACCTCGTCGATGCGAGCATCTGGACGGTCGGTCTTGTTTACCAGCAAAATGACTGGCAGGCGAGCCTCAAGTGCCTTGCGCAATACGAAGCGGGTCTGAGGTAGTGGGCCCTCTGATGCGTCAACCAATAGCACAACGCCATCAACCATGGATAGACCGCGCTCAACCTCGCCACCGAAGTCAGCGTGACCCGGGGTGTCAATTACGTTGATGACAATCTGCTCACCCTTGGCCGCAGGACCTGAGTACGTGATTGCGGTGTTCTTGGCGAGGATGGTAATTCCCTTTTCGCGCTCAAGATCGCCCGAGTCCATGACTCGCTCATCCATCGAGGCGTGTGCTGAGAACGCACCAGTCTGCTTTAGCATGGCGTCGACCAAGGTGGTCTTACCGTGGTCTACGTGGGCGACAATGGCAACGTTTCGTAAGTTTTCGTTATGTTTCACAGGGATAATTCGTCTCTCAAAAGGGCAACTTTGCAATCTTACTTTGCCAAGGTGCACAGCGGGTTAACCGACTCAAGACTTCGGTAGTCTTGTAATTCATTGAAAGGGGTGACGACGCTTGTATCTGAAGAGCATCACCCTTAAGGGTTTTAAGTCTTTTGCCCAGCCAACGACGCTAAATCTTGAGCCTGGCATCACCTGCGTGGTTGGCCCAAACGGTTCCGGTAAGTCAAATGTGGTTGACGCTTTGGCTTGGGTTATGGGTGAGCAGGGTGCCAAAACTCTGCGCGGCGGAAAGATGGAAGATGTCATCTTTGCCGGCACTGAAACCAAAGGTCCACTTGGTCGTGCCGAGGTTCAGCTAACAATTGATAACGCCGACGGAGCTCTACCAATTGAGTATTCCGAGGTAACTATCTCGCGCGTGCTGTTTAGAAATGGCGCGAGCGAATACGCAATCAATGGCGAAACCTGCAGGCTTTTAGATGTTCAAGAACTGCTAAGCGACTCAGGTTTGGGTCGCGAGATGCACGTAATCGTCGGTCAAGGCCAGCTCGACACAGTTTTGCGCGCGACTCCGATTGAGCGCAGAGCGTTCATCGAAGAAGCAGCCGGTATTTTGAAATACCGCAGACGTAAAGAGAAGACCGAGCGCAAGTTAGAAGCGATGCAGGCAAACCTCACAAGGCTTTCGGACCTAACGGCAGAACTTCGCAGAAACCTAAAGCCTCTTGGCCGACAGGCAGAGGTTGCCCGAGCAGCCAAAGAGATCGGCGCTATCGCACGAGCAGCAAAGTCCAAGCTTTTGGCATTCCAAATCACGGCACTCAAGAACCAGCTCGAGAGTGCTTCCAAGTCAGAGAGCGAGCGTCGTGCTGAGTCTTCCTACGCGCAGTCTCAGCTGACAGCAACTCGCACCGGAATCCAGGAACTAGAAACTCAGTTGGTTTCCGGAGAGCTAGATGCACTGCGCCAGCGACTATTTGGATTTGAATCCCAGGAAACCAAGCTGCGCAACTTGCAAAACCTCGCGCAGCAGCGCATTGCACTTATTGGTCGCCAGGAATTCTCTTCTCGTGAGATCGAAGTCGCGGATCTTGGCAGTCAACTAAAGCAAGCGGAAGCTGATCTTGATTCGCTAGAAGCAGAGATAGCTAAAACCGCTGAGGTCTTGGCTGACAGGGAAGCAGAAAGACTTAGGGCAGCCGCTAGCCTGGCCGCTTTCGAGGCAGATGCGCTTCGCCAACGCAGCCTGGTTGAGAATCAAGAACGCGAGCGCTCCGCACTGGCAAACCAAGTTTCAGTTTTGAACTCCAAGGCCGAAGGCTTTGCCGGTCAAATGCAAAATCTTGAGATTTCCCTCAAAGACGCAGTCGCAAAGATTGCCCAGCTTTCTTTGGAGCAGGAACAAATCCAACCGACCGCCTCTAGCACATCGGACGAAGAGCTTCGAGTTGCTTACGAGAAGTCTCAGGTTGAAGAGAGTGCTCAGCGCACAAAGTTAGACCAAGCCCGTGAAGCACTGCATTCCGCCGAGCGTGAGCGCGATGCAGTCGCTGCAAAGCATGCCGCACTTGGAATGACCCTGGAGCAAAAAGACGGGTCCTCCGAAGTTAGAAATGCTCAGCTTGCTGGTATCAAGGGACTTCTTGCCGAATCGGTCAGCATTGAAAAGGGTTACGAGGTTGCCGTTGCGGTAGCGCTTGGAACCTTGGCTGATGCAATCGTTGCAACCAGCAAAGAGCAGGCAATTGCAGCGCTGCGCTATCTAAAGTCTGAAGGTTTAGGTCGCGCTGAGTTCTTAGTTGCCGAGGGTGCAAAGATCCAGGCCAAAAAGCGCGAGGTTGCCTCTTTGGTTGCAGCCGACTCAGTTGTCACCGCACCACAGGCTGTGCTTGATGTCCTGAGTGGTTTCTACTTCGCGCAGGATTTGGACCAGGCAGCAAAGGCCTTGGATTCCAAAGAGCTGAACGGTGCCAACATCATCACCGTCGATGGTGATTGGGTCTCTAGGTCTTTGATCCGCGGTGGTGGATCGAAGCAGCCTTCGAAGCTCGAACTTCGAGCCGAGCAAGAATCCGCTGCAAAGCGCCTCAGCGAATTGGCAAGCAGCATTGAGAAACTGACCAAGAATCTCGAGGGACAAAAGACTTCCGTCACCGAAGCTGAAGCCAAGGTTAGAGAGAGCCTTAGCTTGCTCCAGCAGCACGATGCTGAGCTTGCGGCTAGAGCTGAGCGTGTTGGTCGCATCATCGCTCAGGTTGACAGTGCTAAAAATGAAAAGCTTCGCATCGAGCGCGAGCTAGAAACCCTTGCAGAGGCAGAGACCAATGCCAAGCAAGAGGCAGCTGCCGCCGATGCAAAGCTCAAAACCATGCCGGAAGCTGAGACTGCTGAGAGTAACGACTCCCAACGCACAGAGATGGTTGCGCTATTAGAGGCAACCCGTCAGGCAGAGCTAGATATTCGAATCAATGTCGGAACCTTCTCGGAGCGACGCATTGCAGCCAGCAAATCGGTGGCAATTCTTAGGGGCAGGCTTTCTGAGGCGACCGCAGCGCAAGAGCGCGAGAAGAAAGCCACCGAAGAGAAGATTGCTCAGCTTGGTCAGGCCGAACAAGCTCTGGCAGTAATTCCTGCGGCACTTGATGCTGCAAGCAGATTGGCTAGCCGGGTTCGCTCGCAGGTCCGAGAGCTAGAAGCTCAGCGAATCCAGCGCACCGAACGCTTGACTCAGCTTCGATCACAGGCTGCCACTTTGGAGGCTCGTTACAACGAACTAAACCAGGGCGTGCACGAGGTGGAGATGCAAACCTATGAGCTTCGTCTAAACCTGGCCAACCTAACTGAGCGCGTAGGCACCGAACTTCACATTGATGTCGAAACCCTGGTTCAAGAAACCGAACTGGGATCTCAAACCCGCGAGGAGCTCGAGAAGGATGTTCGCCAGGCGGATCAGAAGCTTTCGCAGCTTGGTGCATTCAACCCGCTAGCGCTCGAAGAGTTTGCCGCTCTGGAAGAACGCCACAAATACATGAGCGAGCAGCTCGAGGATCTTGCCCGCGCACGCTCCGACCTAATCGGAATCATCAAAGATTTGGATCAGAAAATGCAGGCCATTTTCGCGAGTGCTTTTGAGGACACTCGACGAGAGTTCGAGAAAGTCTTCCCAGTGCTATTTCCAGGTGGAACCGGCTCTATCTCGCTGACTGAGCCGGATGACCTAATGGCCACCGGTATTGAGGTTTCGGTTCGCCCGGTTGGTAAGAGGATCGAGCGAATGTCACTGCTTTCCGGTGGAGAGCGATCACTCGCTGCAGTTGCGCTGCTAATCGCAATCTTTAAGGCACGACCTAGCCCCTTCTATGTATTGGATGAGGTAGAGGCTGCGCTGGATGATGCCAATCTTGGCCGACTGCTTGACGTTATTGAGTCACTTCGAAAGTCCTCACAGCTGATTATCGTGACCCACCAAAAGCGCACCATGGAGATTGCAGATGCGCTCTATGGTGTCTCTATGCGTCAAGACGGCATGAGCGCCGTGGTTGGCCAAAAGCTTGAGAAGGTCCGCTGATGTTTAAATTTCTAAAGCGACTCCGTCGCGATAAGCCAATTGAAACCCCTGAGGTAATTCAAGAGGTTTTGGTTGCAGAACCGGTAGTTGAAGAGGTTGAAGCTGAGACCGTAAAGCCTGAAATACAAAAAGTAGACAAGCCAAAGACTGTCGAAAAGCCAGCTGTTGCTGTCCAAGAAGTCGAACTTCCAAAGCGCAGCCTGGGAGATGGTGTTCGCTCACTGTTCTCATCGGCTGTTGAGCTAGATGACCTGGAAGACATCTTGATTCGCGCCGATTTTGGTGTTAACGCTGCCCTTGAGATTTCAGATGAACTCAAGCGCGCAGCAAATAAAGCTGGGGCTTCCTCGGATGCAGAGCTTCGACTTTTGCTAAAAGATCTCCTCATCAAAAAGCTAACTCGCTCGGATGCTGCGCTGAATCTCTCAGATGGCAAGTTGCCGTATGTGATTTTGGTGGTTGGCGTAAATGGCGCAGGAAAAACCACGACCATCGGAAAGCTATCGCGTTGGCTTAGAGATGGTGATTGGAATGTTGTTCTCGGAGCTGCCGACACTTTTAGAGCTGCCGCGGTTGAGCAGCTAGCCACCTGGGCTATGCGTGCCGATGCCAAGCTGGTCGGACCTGAGAAAGAAGGCCAGGACCCAGCTTCGGTTGCCTACCAAACCGTTGAGCTTGCACTTGCCACCGATGCCGATATCGCAATCATCGACACCGCCGGAAGATTGCAGAACAAAAAAGACCTGATGGACGAACTCGGCAAGATTCGCAGAGCAGTTGAGAAGCAGGCCAGCATAGCCGAGGTGCTGCTGGTCATTGACTCAACCATGGGGCAAAACGCCCTAGCGCAGGCCAAAGCCTTCGCTGAGGTTGCAGATGTGACCGGCATTGTGATGACCAAGTTGGATGGCACCGCAAAGGGTGGCATTCTCTACTCACTGCAGGAGCAGCTTGATCTACCAGTTAAGCTCGTTGGTGTTGGTGAGGGTATAAATGACTTCGCATTTTTCTCGCCAGAAGAATTTGCTAAAGGTTTAGTCGCCTACAAACAGGAGCGCTAGTTGTTCGGAAATCTCTCTGACAGACTCTCAGACACCTTCAAAAACCTGCGCGGTAAGGGTCGTCTGTCCGCTGCCGATATCGATGGCACGCTGAGGGATATCCGCAGGGCACTGCTTGAGGCAGACGTCTCCCTTGAGGTCGTCAAAGTATTCACCGGCAAGATCCGCGAGCGTGCATTAGGCGATGAGGTATCAAAGGCCCTAAACCCAGCTCAGCAGGTTGTCCAGATCGTCAATGACGAGCTAAAGGCCATCTTGGGTGGCGAAGCTCGAAAGCTTTCCTTCTCCAAGAACCCACCAACGGTGATCATGCTGGCGGGTCTGCAGGGTTCGGGTAAGACCACCCTGGCTGGAAAGTTAGCAAAGTGGCTCAAAGAGCAAAACCACACTCCTTTGTTAGTTGCAGCTGACCTGCAGCGTCCAAACGCTGTAACCCAGCTTCAGGTTCTGGGGGAGAAGGTTGGAGTTCCAGTCTTTGCTCCTGAGGCAGGTAACGGTGTCGGTAACCCGGTAAAGGTTTCTAGAGACGCGATTGCCTTTGCTAAGAAGTCGCAGTACTCGGTTGTGATTGTCGATACCGCCGGTCGCCTAGGTGTAGACGAAGAGATGATGCAGCAGGCCAGAGACATCCGCAATGCGGTTGAACCTGATGAGATCTTGTTTGTTGTTGACTCGATGCTCGGTCAAGATGCCGTGAACGTAGCCAAGGCTTTCCACGAGGGCGTTGGAGTCTCCGGTGTCGTGCTTACAAAGTTGGATGGAGACTCTCGCGGTGGTGCAGCCTTGTCGGTTGCAACCATTACTGGTGCTCCAATTCTCTTTAGCTCCACGGGTGAAGGCCTAGATGCCTTCGAGCCGTTCTATCCAGACCGAATGGCAAGCCGAATTCTGGACATGGGTGACATTGTCAGCCTTATCGAAAAAGCGCAGCAGAGCTTCGATGAAGAAGAGTCCAAGCGCATGGCCGACAAGATGGCCAAGGACCAGTTCACCCTGCAGGACTTTTTGGAGCAGATGCAGCAGATCAAGAAGATGGGAAGCATGAAGGGCCTTTTGGGCATGCTTCCAGGTGTCGGTCAGATGAAGAAGCAGC
>CANESN010000033.1 GCA_947441105.1 Micrococcales bacterium | reverse complement strand
TACGGAAACTGGCTGACTCACGCATCTCAAGTGGCGGATGAGCAGGCACTTAGCACCGTTAGGGCTGCCCTCGAAGGCGGCGTAACAACTTTTGACACCGCCGATGTTTACGCTAACCAGGCTGCTGAGACAGTTCTGGGTAAAGCACTAAAGGGTCAGCGCCGCGAAGGTCTGGAGATTCTGACCAAGGTTTACTGGCCGGTTGCGGCTAAGGGTCCAAATGACACCGGTCTGAGCCGCAAGCACATCATGGAGTCCATCAATGGTTCTCTTGAGCGCCTTCAGACCGACTATGTCGACCTCTACCAGGCTCACCGATTTGATTACGAGACTCCGCTGGAAGAAACCATGCAGGCCTTCGGAGACCTGGTTCGCATGGGCAAGGTGCTTTACGTCGGTGTTTCCGAGTGGAATGCTCAGCAGATTCGTGAGGGTCAGCGTTTGGCCAAGGAGCTTGGTTTCAAGCTGATCTCCAACCAACCGCAGTACTCAATGCTTTGGCGAGTAATCGAAGAACAGGTTGTTCCGACCTCTGAAGAGCTTGGCCTTAGTCAAATCGTCTGGTCCCCAATGGCTCAGGGTGTGCTAACCGGCAAGTACCTGCCTGGGCAACCTGCCCCAGCAGGTTCGAGAGCTGCAGACCCGGACCTTTCGGGAATCATCGAGAAGTTCATGTCTGAGACCACCTTGACCCGTGTGCAGGGGCTAAAGCCGCTGGCAGACGAGCTTGGAATCACAATGGCTCAGTTTGCAATCGCATGGGTGCTTCAAAACAAGAATGTTGCTGCCGCGATTGTTGGAGCCACAAAGCCAGAGCAGATCACTTCCAACCTTGCAGCCTCCGGCGTGGTAATTCCTCAGGAGATCATGGACAAGGTCGATGCAGTTCTGGGAGATGTTATTGAGCGCGATCCCGCTAAAACCAAGAGCCCTGAAGCCAGGCTTTGCTAGTTAGCTAGCGCTTTCGCAAGTCTTCTAGGCCAGGCTGGACCCTGGTAAATCAAGCCGGTGTATACCTGCACCAAATCTGCCCCAAGGTGAACTCGCTCGACGGCTTGAACCACGGAACTTACTCCGCCCACCGAGATGATTACAAATTCTTCTGGCAGTTCTCTTCTGGCAATCCGGAGCATCTCGATTGAGCGCGCAGCAAGTACTGGTCCGGAAAGACCGCCGGCCTCCTTCAAGACCTCAGAGTCGCCAACCCCGTCACGTCTAGTGGTGGTGTTGGTCATAATCACACCGGTTAGCGCAAGGTCCTGGACCAGCTTTAGCACCGCCATAAAGTCGTCATCGGCCAAATCTGGGGAAACCTTCACCAATACCGGCTTACCTTGGCTTTCATCCAAAACCGCCTGCAAAATCGGCCTGAGCGACTCAACCTGCTGCAAATCTCTAAGTCCTGGAGTGTTAGGCGATGAGACGTTTACGGCCAGGTAGTCCGAAACCCTGGCAACCAGCTTGGTGGTGGCGCGATAGTCATTGGCGGCATCTTTTGCCTCGACAATTCGACTCTTGCCGATATTTACGCCAATCACCGGAAGGTTTGTGTAGTCCCGGCGAAGCTTCTCCAGTCGCTTGGCGATAACAGCAGCACCGTCATTATTGAAGCCCATTCGATTGATCAGGGCATCGTATTGCGGAATACGGAAGGAGCGAGGTTTTGGATTTCCCGGTTGAGCGTGGAAGGTCACGGTGCCGACTTCGACGTGCCCAAAACCTAAGGCGTGCAGCGGCCTGACCAACTTGGCGTTTTTGTCAAACCCCGCTCCAAGCCCAAGGCGGTTCTCAAAGCCAAGACCCATTACAGTTATTGGCTTCTCGCGCTTGCTTGCCCGAAGGACTCCGACTTTGGAAGCTAGACGCAGGGCGGTGTCAACAATCTTGTGGGAGGTTTCCGCATCCAGCGGCTTGAAAAAGAGATTGAAGAGCAGCCGATACAAGGGTTAGTTCCCCCGCAGATCCGAAATCGCCCGCTCAAAATCATCCAGCGAGTCCCAAGCCTGGTAAACCGAGGCAAAGCGCATGAACGCAACGTAGTCCAACTGACGAAGTGGTTCCAGGATCGCAAGGCCAATGTCCTGCGCCTCAATGGTTGCAGCACCCGAGGACCGAAGCGTCTCTTCGACCTGTTGGGCCAATAAAGCTAGGTCGGCATCAGTAACGGGGCGTCCCTGGCAAGCCTTGCGGACACCGGAAACAATCTTGTCCCTGGAAAAAGGTTCGGTTACACCGCTGCGCTTAGTCACCATGAGCGAGGCGGTCTCTAAGGTAGTGAAGCGCTTCTGACACTCAGGACACTGTCTTCTGCGGCGAATAGCTGATCCATCATCCGAGGTTCTTGAGTCAATAACTCTCGAATCTGCATGTCTGCAAAATGGGCAAAACATTAGTTACCTCCGATGAATCTGATCTTGGCAGCATCGCCGTGTGCGCTCAAGCCCTCGGCAATCGCAAAGGTATCAAGCTGGCTTGCCACTTCAGCCAGGGCTGATTCTGAGTAGTTCACTACCTGCTGGGGTCTTAGGAAGGTGTGGACACCGAGTCCTGGACCAAATTTAGCCTGCTCACCGGTTGGTAGAACGTGATTGCTACCCGCCAGGTAATCGCCAAGGCTAACGGGAGAAAACTCCCCCAGAAAGATTGCTCCGGCATTGGTGATTTTTGGGAGCAGAGCCTTGGGGTTTCTAGTCTGTATTTCAAGGTGCTCGGTGGCGTACTCGTTGCTAACTGCAACCGCGGTTGCCAAATCCGGCACTAAAACCAACGCCGACTGCAGGCCGCCAAGTGAGGCCTTCACGCGTTCGGCATTCTTGGTACTAGCAATCTGTTCGGCAAGCTCGATCTGAACTGCGGAGATTAGGTCGCTACTGTCAGTAACCAGAACCGCAGCAGCGTTCTCGTCGTGCTCGGCTTGAGAAATCAGGTCGGCTGCAATGCTCTTCGGGTTAGCGCTGTCATCCGCGATTATCAGGATCTCGGTTGGACCGGCCTCAGAGTCAATTCCAATCAAACCCCTGAGAGCTCGCTTGGCCGCCGCGACATAGACGTTTCCAGGACCGGTGACCATACGAACCGGAGCTAGCTCTATTTCACTCACCCCATAGGCAAATGCCGCTACCGCTGCCGCTCCCCCAATTGCGTAAACCTCAGTGACGCCTAGCAATGCTGCGGTTGCCAAAATCGTTGGGTGAGGCAATCCCCCATATTCCTTTTGTGGTGGCGATGCAATCGCAATTCTTGGGACACCGGCCGATTGAGCGGCAACCGCGTTCATCACAACACTTGAAGGGTAAACAGCCTTGCCGCCTGGGACATAGAGCCCGACCGAGTCAACTGGGACATAGCGCTGGGAAACCAGCGCACCTGCAGCTAGCTCCACTTCGAAATCTTTCGGGACTCCCGCCAGCGAGACCTTGCGAACCCGATCAATTGCTGTCTCAATTGCTGCCCTGAGCTCAGTGCTGAGTTGCGAAACAGATTGGTCAATTACGGACTGCGGCACTCTAACAAACTCGGGACGAACTCCATCAAAGCGCTCAGCTTGATTCAAAAGTGCCGAGAGGGAGTTGTGCTTTACGTCTTCAATAAGCGGCAAAACCGTTTCCAAAGCCTTCTCAACGCTAACCGAGGCCCTGGGCAGTGCACCGCGAATTTGATCCTGAGTGATAGGACCTGTGATTTCTATAACGCGCACTTTACCTCTGGTTTTCGCTGCGGAGAAGTAATGCCCTAACCTTATCGGGAGATGACTACAGAATCCTTGAACTTCCCGGTGATTGGCTCAGAAGCACTGAAGACGGCCTTTCGCATGCATGCCTCTGGCGTAGCGATAATTACCTCCCACGACCAAGACGGTCAGCCGATTGGATTCACCGCAACGTCGGTGACGTCTTTGGGCTCAAACCCTCCGCTGGTCTCATTCAACATTGCTCGTGGCTCTTCTAGCTACCCACATTTGGTTGTTGGACGTGATGTTGCCCTTCACACTCTCTCTGCCCAAAACCTAGAGCTGGCCCAGCGCATGGCGGGTCCCAAAGAAGAGCGCTTTATCGAAGGTGATTACCAGCTTGTCGGACATTTGCCAGTTTTCCCAAGTGCTTCAAGCATCCTGATCGGAAAGGTGCGGGAGCGCTTTGAAGTTGAAGCCAATGCGGTTGTAGTGCTCGACATCCTGCACGGCACCGAAGCTTTGCAACAAGATAGTCCGCTGCTTTACTACAAACGCGGTTACCTAACCGCTACCGAGCGGTTGGCTGACAACTCCTAGTTGACCGCGTCTTGGCCCAACAGGGCCTTGATTTCGCCGAAAAGATCGTGACCGACAGAGATTCGCTGCGGCAGCAAAAAGTGCTTTGAATCCCCACCGTTTTGCATCTTGATCTGAACCTCGACCGGGCCAGGATTCTTGGTCAAGATTTCGGATAGCTTTTGCAAATTGCTCTTGGTGGCGAGAGCTTCTTTCACGGTAATGATCAGAACACCGCCTGCCTCGCGACCGGCTTCAAGCACTTCAATGGAATAAGCCGAGAGCATTATCTCTTCGTCTCGCCTTTGGATTCGTCCGCGAATCGAGACCGTCTGGTCGGCCTTTAGAAGCTCACGATTTTCAAGGTAGGTCTTACCCATGAACATGATTGATATTTCGCCCGAGAAGTCTTCTAGCACAACCTGCCCGTATGGGTTACCTGAGGCTCTGGCGACCTTGTGTTGAACCTGGGTAATCAGACCTGCCAAAGTTACCGACTCGCCATCTTTGATTTCGCTCTCCTTGAGGGCAATCGTTCCCATATCCGAGTGACGCATCAGGAGCGCCTCTTGACCAGCTAGCGGATGGTCGGAGACGTATAGCCCCAGCATCTCTCGCTCGTGAGCTAACAGGTCACGCTTAGTCCACTCCGGAAGATTCGGGATCGAAACCATAGCTGGATCCTCATCGAACATGCCACCGAAGAGATCTACCTGACCGCTCAGTGCCTGTTTCTTCAATACCGCCGAGGAGTCAATCGCCTCTTCGTGCACCGCAATTAGGGAGCGTCTGGTGTGACCAAGGGAGTCAAAGGCACCGGCCTTGATAAGTGACTCAACGCATCTCTTGGTAGCCGCCTGCGATGCCACTCTGGTGAGGTAATCCTGGAAAGAATCAAACGGGGATTCTGCGCGAGCTTCGACGATTGCATCGACAACGTTTTTGCCAACATTGCGAATCGCGTTTAGGCCAAATCGAATATCGTTTCCAACCGCCGCAAAGCCACTTATGGATTGATTCACATCGGGAGGTAGAACCTGGATCCCCATCCTGCGACACTCATTGAGATAGACCGCCAGCTTGTCCTTGGAGTCTCCAACCGAGGTCAGCAAAGCTGCCATGTATTCGGCTGGGAAATTGGCTTTCAGGTATGCGGTCCAGTAGCTAAGTACCGCGTAACCAGCCGAGTGAGCCTTATTGAACGCATAGTCGGCAAACGGCAAAAGCGTGTCCCAAAGGGCCTTTATGGCGCCATCTGAGAAGCCGTTGCCCTTCATGCCCGATCGGAAGACCTCAAGCTGCTTGTCTAGCTCCTCGGGCTTTTTCTTACCCATAGCTCGGCGCAAAAGATCCGCTTGACCAAGTGTGTAGCCAGCGACTTTCTGAGCGGCTGACATCACCTGCTCCTGGTACACAATCAGGCCGTAGGTCGGATCCAAAATCTCACTCAGTGGCTCCATCAGCTCCGGGTGCACACCCTCGGATTCCTGCAAACCATTTTTACGCTGGGCATAGTTGATGTGCGAATTCATACCCATAGGTCCCGGGCGGTATAGCGCGATAACTGCCGAGATGTGCTCGAATTCAGACGGTTTCAAAAGTCTCAGTAGCTGACGCATGGAATCACCATCAAGCTGGAAAACACCCAGGGTGTCACCGCGAGATAGCAGCTCAAAGGTCTTCTCATCCGCATTGAGATCGAGCTCTTCAAGGACCACAGTTTCATTGCGATTTAGCTTTATGTTGAACAGTGCATCATCAAGCATGGTCAGGTTTCTCAGACCCAAAAAGTCCATCTTCAATAGACCAAGCGACTCACAGGGAGGCTGGTCAAACTGAGTAATAATTGCGCCATCTTCTTCGCGCTTCATAATCGGAATGACATCCATCAGCGGTTCGGCCGACATGATAACTCCGGCTGCGTGAACGCCCCACTGGCGCTTTAGACCCTCAAGTCCCTTGGCAAGATCAAAGACCTTTTGACTATCCTCGTCACTCTCGATGATCTCTCTGAATTCCGCTGCCTCGGAATAGCGCTCAGCGGTTGGATCAACTAGCTCATTGAGTGCAATATCGCGCCCTAAAACCATTGGCGGCATTGCCTTGGTTAGCTTTTCGCCCACCGCATAGGGCATGGCCAATACCCTGGCGGCATCCTTTAGGGCCTGCTTGGCCTTGATGGTTCCGAAGGTGACGATCTGAGCCACTCGGTCTTCGCCGTATTTCTCGGTGACGTAGCGAATAACCTCTGGACGCCTGCGGTCATCGAAGTCGACATCGATATCCGGCAGTGATAAACGCTCCGGGTTCAAAAAGCGCTCAAAGATCAAGTTGTGAACCAGTGGATCGAGCTCGGTAATGCCAAGCGCATACGCCACCAACGATCCCGCCGCTGAGCCACGACCGGGACCTACGCGAATTCCCTGCTGGCGAGCCCAGCCGATAAAGTCGGCGACCACCAAGAAGTAACCCGGGAAACCCATGTTTCGAATCACATCAATTTCGTAAGAGGCCTGCTGCTGGTATCGGTCCGAATAACCATTTGGGAAGCGGCGGTCCATGCCGCGCCAAACCTCTTTATCCAGCCAACCACTCTCGGTTTCACCCTCTGGAACCGGGAACCTGGGCATCAGATCACGCTTCTCAAAACTCACTTCGCACTTCTCGGCGATTAGCAGGGTGTTATCGCAGGCTTCCGGGTGCTCTTTGAATATCTCGCGCATCTGCTGCGCGGACTTCAGGTAGTACTCCTGAGATTCAAACTTGAAGCGATTCTCGTCGTAGAGATTTGAACCCACCTGGACACACAGCAGTGCGTCATGGGCGGTTGCATCCTCAGCCTCGGTGTAGTGCAGGTCATTGGTGGCAACCAAAGGAAGGTTTAGATCTTTGGCAAGTCGAAGCAGTTCCTCGCGAACGCGCTTTTCGATATCCAGTGAGTGGTCCATCAGCTCGACAAAGAAATTACCCTCGCCAAAGATGTCACGGAATTCAGCAGCTGTCTCAACAGCCTCTTTGTATTGTCCGAGGCGAATACGAGTCTGAACCTCGCCACCTGGGCAACCGGTGGTTGCAATCAGACCCTTGCCGTATTTGTGCAGTAACTCGCGATCCATGCGAGGTTTGAAGTAGTAGCCAGAAAGATAGCTTTCGGATGAAAGCCGGAACAGGTTTTGCATCGAGTTGTTGTCAGTTGCCCACATCGTCATGTGTGAGTAGGCACCGCCACCGGAAACGTCGTCTTCTCCCCCGACACCCCAGCGAACCTTGGACTTCTCTTTGCGACTTCCAGGGGCGAGGTAGGCCTCAATGCCGATGATTGGCTTGATGCCGTGATTGGTGGCCTGGTTCCAAAATTCATATGCACCGTGAGCATTACCGTGGTCGGTCATGGCGATTGCAGGCATCTGAAGGTCTGCGGCTTTGGCAACCAATTGCTTGATGCGAGCAGCACCGTCGAGCATCGAATACTCGGTGTGGTTGTGCAAATGGACGAACGAATCGCTCATTTCACCTCCACTTATTCATCGACGGGCCCTTAGCCTAAAGCCGAAAATCCACTTCCCGCAGTCGGTTCAGGGCGAGTTCCAAATCTTGCGGATATTCGCTTTCGAATTCGACCCACTCCCCCGAAATTGGGTGAGAAAAGGCAAGCTTATGGGCATGGAGCCACTGCCTATCCAACTTAAGCGCAGCCGCCAGCTTGGGATCGCTCCCATAGAGCGGATCACCGACTAGAGGATGCCTAAAGTGGGCGAGGTGAACCCTGATCTGGTGGGTTCTT
>CANESN010000032.1 GCA_947441105.1 Micrococcales bacterium | reverse complement strand
CTGTGGTCACGATTTGCACATGGCTTCTGCCATCGGCGCAGCGCACCTATTGGCGACCCACAAGGCAGAACTTTCTGGAACCGTTGTGATTTGGTTCCAGCCAGGTGAAGAGGGTCACCACGGCGCTGACGTCATGATCGAAGAGGGCTTTTTGGAGCTCAGTGGTGAAAGGCCAATTGCGGCGTATGGTTTGCACGTTTTCACAGCTATGCCAATTGGGGCGATTGCCTGCAAGCCGGGGCCACTTATGGCGAGCGCCGGCGATTTGCACGTAACCTTCCACGGCTCTGGCGGTCACGGTTCGATGCCTTGGCTATCTAAGGATCCGGTTACCCCAATGATCGAGGCAATCTCGGCATTGCAAAACATGCTGAACAAGCGCTTCGACCAGTTTGACCCGGTAATCCTCAATGTCGGCTGGATCCGCGCCGGAGATGATGCCACCACCAATGTGATTGCCGATAGCGCTAGCTTTGGTGCCACGGTGAGAACCTTCTCGGAAAAGAGCACAGCACTACTGCACGAGCTGGCACCCAAGTTGATTCACTCCATCGCCGAGGGTTTTGGCCTGACCGCAACCGTGGAGTTTGGTCGCGCGACCAAGGTGCTCATGAATGATTCGGCGGCTACTGCCCGAGTCGAGAAGGTCTCCAAGGCCCTGGTTGGCGAACACGGCTACATCCCGCTGCAGGTTCCAATGGCAGGTGGCGAAGACTTCGCGTCTATCGTGCATGAGGTCCCGGGAGCATTCGTATTTGTTGGCGCTTGCCCGCCAGCGATTAACCACGAAACCGCTCCTACCAACCACAGTGCCAAGGCGATGTTTGATGACGCGGTACTGCCGCTTTGCGCAAGCATTTTGGCTGGCTTGGCCTTTGACCACCTAGGGTAAAGTTTCCTTTGATTACAGCTTTGGTTGCCTATTGCTACCAGAGCATCAATAGTTGAACGATTACCGAGACTTCCTAAGGCTTCGAGCCAAGGAAGATTTTGAACCGCGGGAGGGATTTGCTTCGGCAAACTAATGGATTTCCAAATCTCTGAAGACTCTGCGCCCTCGGAATTCATTTCCGAGGAGCAACGTCGACAGCTGGTTGGACGCCCACCGGCAACCGGTGCATGGTTAGCTGGTGACCCACTGGGAGACCGCAAGTTCTCGCAAGTATTCGATCTGACTTTGGAATCTGGAGCAACTCTTAATAGTGCACGCCTGGCCTATGAAAGCTGGGGCGAGCTAAATCCAGATCACTCGAATGCGATTTTGGTTCTGCATGCGCTAACCGGCGACAGCCATACCGTTGGCAATTCTTCTAAGGAGCACCCAACCGCCGGTTGGTGGAACGGGATTATCGGACCTGGGCTTGCAATAGACACCGACAAGTATTTTGTAATCACCCCAAATGTTTTGGGGGGCTGTCAGGGTTCCACCGGGCCATCTTCGCTAAACAGTCGCGGCAACGAATACGGCTCTAACTTCCCACAGCTCACGATTCGCGATCAAGCCAAGGCCTTTGTCGAACTTGCAGCACAGCTCGAAATCGATAAGTGGTTTGCAATCATTGGCGGCTCCATGGCCGGTATGCACGCTTTAGAGATGGTGATTGAGAATCCTGATGTCACACAGCGTCTGGCCATCTTGGCAGCTCCCCCTTACTCAACAGCAGACCAAATTGCACTGAACACCGTGCAGCTGGAGGCGATTCGCTCGGACAGCAACTTTGCCGAGGGCAACTACTACGGAGCTAAGGCAGGCTTTGGCCCACACAAGGGATTGGCACTTGCCAGGCGCATGGCGCTGTTGAACTATCGCTCCCCCAAGGAGCTAAACGACCGCTTTGGTCGCAGTTGGCAGTCCAAGGTCAGCCCGCTTACCGAAAAGGGTAAGTATGCAGTTGAGAGCTACCTGGATTTCCACGGTAACAAATTTGTCCGCCGCTTTGATGCTAACAGCTACATCACTTTGGTTTCTGCCATGAACTCGCACGATGTCGGTCGCGGTCGCGAATCGGTTGAGGCTGCGCTGAAGAGGATCAGCTGTCCGACCTTGGTATTGGGCCTTGATTCGGACCGACTTTTCCCACTTTCGGGGCAAGAGCTAATCGCAAAGCACATCTCCGGCGAGCTTTACGGCGGCGGATTGCAAGTGATCCAAAGTGAATACGGACACGATGGCTTCCTGATTGAAATTGAGGAAGTTGGGCAAAGGCTTGCGGGTCTGCTAGCCCTCTAGGCTATGAGGGTGAATTTACTTCGCTCCAAAATTGCCGTCTGCTTCTTCTTTATATCCGGCGGCTCCTCCCTTGCCCTGTGGGCAGTGCACATTCCGCTAATCCTAGAAACCGTTGGTGTTGACTACTCAACCCTCGGTTTGCTTTTGATGCTCTCCGGCATCGGTGGCTATCTCGCAATGCAGTTCTCTGGCTGGATGATCGACCACGTTGGGGCTAAGACCTCGACCAGGATTGGTGGCGTTGTTGTTGGACTGTCGCTTTTAGGTCCGGCGTTCTCAACCTCCCCATGGATGCTTGGGCTAGCGATCATGGGGCTGGGCTTTGGTCTTGCCGGTATTGACGTCCCGATGAATGCAGCAGCACTGCAGGTCGAAAAAGTCAACAAAAAGGCGATCTTCACTTTCTTCCACCTGTTTTGGTCGGTCGGTGGCCTTTTGGGTGCTGGCATTGGCTTTGCAACCATTGCGGCTGGCTTTGTGCAATCCCAGACCCTGCCGGTTTATGGAGCGTTGCTCTCGATCATCGGATTTTTTATGGCGAACTGGCTACTGCCAGATGAGCCGGTTGCAAACCGCGATGACAAGGTGGCCAACAAAGCGACCGGCAAATCGAACCGCAGGGTGCTTGGCTTTGTCGTGCTAGCCGGTCTTATGGCAGCAGCCGGTGCAATCATCGAGGGCGTGGCCCAGGACTGGTCAGCGCTTTATTTGAAAGACATTCAAAACGTCTCGGCAGCTTTGGCAGCCTGGGGACTCGCTGCTTTCAACATCGGCATGATTCTGGGACGAATCTTTATCGACCGAATTGTGGAGCAGCGCGGTCGAGGATTCGTGATTCGCTGGGGATCACTGTTTAGCGCAGTTGCGATTGGCCTACAGGCTTTCGCTCCAAGCTTTGAACTATCGCTATTCTTCTGGTTCCTACTGGGTCTTGGCATCTCTGGTGTCGTGCCGCAACTATTTGCTGAGGCCGGTGAAATTGGTGAGGCTTCCCACTCCGGGAGAAACATGGCGCAGGTGGTTGGAATCACTTACATCGGTGGTCTGGCTGGGCCATCAATCATTGGTCTTTTAACTAACTCGTTGCCACTTGAAGTTGCAATCGGGTGGGGCTCACTGCTCGGTATCTTTATCGTGCTTTCATATTCACAACTACAGAAACTTCCAAAATGAGCAAACTTTTTAGCCCCATCCAAATCCGCAACCTGACGATAAAGAACAGGCTGTGGGTCTCTCCGATGTGCATGTACTCCTGCGAAGGCCAAGACGGTGTCGTCGGCGATTTCCACCTGGTTCACCTAGGCGCCAGAGCCCTTGGTGGCGCAGGCTTGGTTATGGCAGAAGCCTCTGGTGTAAACGCCGAGGGTCGCATTACCCCTTGGTGCCCAGGGATTTGGTCCAATGAGCAGGTTGATGCTTGGGCCAAGGTGAACAAGTTCATTCACGAGCAGGGTTCTGCTACCGCGATTCAGCTTGCTCACGCCGGCCGAAAAGCCAGCACCTATCGCATGCAATCTGGTTCCGGCTCAGTGCCGCTTGATCAAGGTGGCTGGCAAAGCTACTCGGCGACCGATGAAGCCTTCACCGGATATGCAGCTCCGCGCATGCTTGAGACGGAAGAGATTCCTGGCTTGGTTAGTGACTTTGCCAAGGCGGCAGTAAAGGCAGTTGACGCCGGTTTTGATGCCCTCGAAATCCACGCCGCTCACGGCTACCTCTTGCACCAATTCCTAAGCCCTCTGAGCAATAGGCGAAATGATCAATACGGTGGCTCGCTAGAAAACCGCGCAAGGTTCTTACTGGAGGTTTCCGAGAAGGTGCGCGCCGCAATCGGTGAGAGCGTGCCGCTGATGATTCGTTTTAGCGCAACCGACTATGTCGAAGGCGGCTGGGACCAGGAGCAAACCAATCAGGTTGCGAGATGGGCCAGTGAAGTCGGTGTTGATCTTTTTGACATTTCATCAGGCGGAATTATCACCGGAGTCAAGATCCCAACCGGCCCCGGCTACCAGGTAAATCTTGCGGAATCCGTTCGCGGTGCAACCGGGAGCGATGTTGCGGCCGTTGGCCAGATTACGAGCGCGGGCCAGGCGGAAGAAATTCTTCAGCGAGGTGAGGTCGATGTAATCATGGTTGCACGCGAGTTTTTGCGCGATCCGTTCTTAGGTCTTCGAGCTGCCCACGAACTTGGCGATGAAATTGACTGGCCGGTTCAGTACGAACGCGGCAAGTGGCCTAACGCCTAGTAGAGTCCTCGATCTCGCCAACTAGCTCCTCGATAATGTCCTCGAGGAATAGGCAGCCGGTAATGGTTCCATCCGCTGTAAAACTGCGCGCGATGTGAGCACCCGAGCGTCTCATTTGCGCAAGCGCATCCTCAAGCTCTGCGGTCTCCGGAATCGAAATCATCGGGCGTAAACGCTTGGCTGGAAGTCTTTGCGCCATATCTTCTTCTGTGGCCGCAAGAGCATCCTTGATGTGCCAGTAGCCAACAATGTCGCCGGAAGCGCCCAGCACCGGATAGCGCGAGAATCCGTGCTCGCCAACTGCTAGCTGCAAGTCCTTTGCGGTCGAATCGGTGCTCAAGGTAATCAGCTGATCAACCGAAACCGCGACATCCAAAACCTTCTTTTCGGTGAACTCGAAGGCCTTCAAAATCGTGCCGGAGTCATCTTCTAAGGTTCCGTGACGAGCCGATTCGTTCACGATGTTTTCAACCTCTTCAAGGGTGTAGGCGTTATCTGCCTCATCGCGCGGGGTGAATCGGAACAGTCTCAAAATCAAATTGGAAGCCGCGTTCAAGGTCACAACGATCGGGCTGACCAGCTTTGCCACAAAGTAAAGCATTGGAGCCAGCACCAAAGCAGCCTTGTCCGGGATTGCAATAGCGATATTCTTCGGAAGCATTTCGCCAAGCACAACGTGCAGATAGGTAACCAAAAGCAGTGCGGTGGTGAATGAAATCACCGATGTCAGATCATAAGGAACACCAACTGCCTTGAGCGGCACTTCCATCAGGTGGTGAATCGCCGGCTCTGCAATAAGCAAAATCAACAGCGAGGAAACGGTAATGCCCAGCTGCGCAGTGGCGAGCATCAGCGAGACCTTCTCCATTGCGCGCAAGGTGATTTTCGCAGCCGTATTGCCAGCATCAGCCTTCGGCTCAATCTGAGCGCGACGGGCTGAAATCACCGCAAATTCGCTACCGACGAAGAATGCATTTGCTGCCAGCAGCACAACCAACCAAATCAGGCCCTGAAGATCGCTATTCATCTTCCACCTCGATTGGCTCGAATCTGACTCGATCGACTCGTCGACCATCCATGCGGGTAACGGTTAGGAAACCAGCAGGGATTTTGACCTGGTCGCCGGTCTCCGGAATCTTCTCCAGCTCACTCATCATGAAGCCCGAGACGGTGTCGTAATCCTCATCCTCAGCGATAAACAGACCGTGCTCTCTAAGTTCTGCTGGTCGCAAAAGCCCTGAGAAGGCAAGAGAGCCGTCCGAGAATCGAGTTACCGAGCTTCGAGCCTTGTCATGCTCGTCATCAAGATCGCCAACCAGCTCCTCGATCGCATCCTCAAGAGTCACGATGCCGGCGGTGCCGCCGTACTCGTCGATGACAACTCCGAATTGCAGGCCCTTGCCGCGAAGCTGAAGAATCAAAGCATCAAGCGGCATGGTTTCCGGAACCCTAAGCGGCTCTACCATAAGTGCGCTAACTGGAACCTGAGCTCTGCGCTCCAGCGGAATCGTAATGGCACGCTTTAGGTGGACAACACCGACAATGTCGTCCTCATCTTCACCGGCAACCGGGAAGCGAGAGTGTCCGGTGGTGCGAGCAAGTTCAATTAGGTCGGCCGCTGACTCTTCTCTTGAGAGCGAGAACATCTTTGGCCTCGGAGTCATCACATCGTTCGCGTTTAGCGAGGAAAGTGCGATGGTCTTTTCGATAAGTTCTGCGGTGTCCTGCTCCAAGGAGCCAAGGTGTGCGCTTCTTCGAACCAGAGAGGCCAGCTCCTCTGGGCCGCGCGCCGATGAAAGCTCTTCTTTTGGCTCAATGCCAAAGCGACGAACCAACCAGTTTCCGTTGGAGTTCAAAAAGCGAATAAGTGGACCGAATGTCCAAGTAAAGGCGACTTGAAAACCAACCACCAACTTCAATACCTTTAGCGGCTCGCTCAGCGCCATATTCTTTGGCACCAGCTCGCCGATCAAAAAGCTAAAGATGGTTGCAATGGTCATCGCGATGGCAACGCCAATGGCTTGCAGCAGGTCTTCCCGAAGCCCCAAATCCAAAAGCCACGGACCCAAAAGCCTGGTTAGCGCAGGCTCCGCCACAAAACCAGTCAGCAGAGTGGTGAGCGTGATACCCAACTGGGCGGCGGAGAGGTGGGTTGAGGTCTTGATTACGGCCTTGATCGGCAGGTCCAGGCCTTTTTTACCCGAGTCACGAAGTTTTTCTAGCTCAATTCGCTCAACGCTTATCAGGGAAAATTCGCTCGCTACAAAAAGTCCGGTGCCGATTGTTAGGAGAATGCCTACGGCTAACAGCAGGTAATCGGACATCTACCGATCCTGGATTTCGCTACGTTTACTGGGCTCCATATTCATCAAACACTATAGCCTCTGGCTCGGGTAGACTGGGGGTCGGTTTTAAAGTATTCGTTCAAAGGGGCACCCTTGTCGTCAACCGACAATCACTCATCCGAAGCAGATTTTGGCGCAAACGAATGGCTAGTTGCAGAAATGTACGGCCAATGGCTTGAAAACCCAGACTCGGTTGACCGGTCCTGGTGGCCAATTCTTGAGCGATACCAGCTCACCCAGCAACCTGGAGATGCTCCAGCAGCTGCCCCAGCTCCTGTAACCCCAGCACCAGCGGTTGCAACCACCGACTCCACCGTGATTGCAAGCTACGACAGCTCGGCAGCACCTGTGACAGAAGCCATCACCGTCCCCGTTGCCAGAGCATCGGTGACCAGTGCCGTAAACACACCGGTGCCAGCCAACCTGCCTGCCGCAACCGGAGCAATGTCAATTGTTGACGCTGAAGACGAGGACCAGCCTGAGGTAAACGTGCTTCGCGGTATGGCAAAAACCTTGGCTTCAAACATGGATGCTTCGCTGTCGGTCCCAACCGCAACCAGCGTCCGTCAGGTGGCAGCCAAGCTTTTGATCGACAACCGCATTGTCATCAACTCACATCTAAAGCGCACCAGAGGCGGCAAGGTTTCCTTCACCCATCTCATTGGTTACGCGGTGGTGCAGGCACTCAAGGCATTCCCAAGCCAGAACGTCTTCTACGACGAGGTCGATGGCAAGCCGGCTGCGGTTACGCCGGCAAACATCAACTTCGGTCTTGCGATCGATATCCCTAAGCCGGATGGCACGCGTGCGCTTTTGGTTCCAAACATCAAGCGCGCTCAGCGCTTGAACTTTGCCGAGTTCCTAGTCGCTTACGAGGAGCTAGTCAAGAAGGCTAGAGACAACAAACTCACCGCGGAAGATTTTGCGGGCACCACCATCTCTTTGACTAATCCAGGCGGAATCGGAACCGTTCACTCAGTTCCTCGACTAACTCGTGGCCAGGGCTGCATCGTTGGCGTCGGAGCTTTGGATTACCCAGCTCAGTTCCAGGGCATGGCAGAGGAAATGCTGGCCGAACAGGGCATTGGCAAGATTCTGACCCTCACCTCAACCTATGACCACCGAGTAATTCAAGGTGCCGGTAGCGGTGAGTTCCTAAAGATCATCAACGAAATGCTTTTGGGTGAGCGTGGCTTCTACGACCAGATCTTCGCTGATATTCGAGTTCCTTACACCCCGGTGGTTTGGGCCAGTGACTTCCACTGGGATCTTGCAGATGAAAACGGCAAGAACACCCGAATTCAGGAGTACATCAATGCGTTCCGCGTTCGCGGTCACCTAATTGCCGATATCGACCCGCTTGAGTACCAGCAGCGCTGGCACCCAGACCTAGATATTCGCTCCTACGGACTGAGCCTCTGGGACCTAGACCGCACCTTCAAAACCGGTGGTTTTGGTGGTCGATCAAAGGCCAAGTTCCGCAACATGCTGGGTATTTTGCGTGACAGCTACTGCCGCACCATTGGTGTGGAGTACATGCACATTCAGGACCCTGCCGAGCGCAGCTGGTTCCAAGAGAAACTTGAGCTCCCATACCAAAAGCCAACCAAGGAAGAGCAGTTCAGAGTTCTGAACAAGCTAAACGAGGCCGAGGCATTTGAGACCTTCCTGCAGACCAAGTTCGTCGGACAGAAGCGCTTCTCGCTCGAAGGTAGCGAGTCGCT
>CANESN010000031.1 GCA_947441105.1 Micrococcales bacterium | reverse complement strand
AGGCCGCCAACCAAAGCGATTGGCAAGAACACCGCAACGGTGGTGATGGTCGAGGCAGTAATCGCGCTCGATACCTCACGAACTGCAGTTAGCACAGCCTTCTTGCGTGACTCGCCATAGCTGAGGTGACGGTTGATGTTTTCAATAACAACAATCGAGTCATCAACCACGCGACCAATGGCAATGGTTAGCGCACCCAGGGTCAAAATGTTTAGTGAGTAGTCCGCCGTCTGCAGTCCGATAAAGGTAATCAACACAGAGGTTGGGATCGAGATTGCGGTGATCAGGGTGGATTTCACCGAGAACAAGAAAATCAAAATGATGATTACTGCGAAGGTCAGACCTAGTAGGCCCTCGGTGGTGAGGTCCTTGATCGATTTTTCAATAAACGGAGCCTGGTCCAAGGTGGTAACGATAGTTACGTCTCCACCTAAGGCGACCTCGAGCTCTGGAATCAGATCCTGCACCCCTTTAGAGACGGCAACAGTGTTGGCATCTGGAGTCTTGGTGATTGCAACGGCGAGCGATGGCTTTCCGTTAGTTCTTGCGATCGAGGTCACTGGAGAATCCTCGTAGACGACATCGGCTACATCGCCGATGGTTACAACACTGGATGAGCTACCACCAACTAGCGGCAGAGACTCGATTGCCTCAACGGTGTTGACCGCTGAGCCCATTTGGATAGCGATTGAACCCGCGTCATCGACCAGGGTTCCAACCGGAAGCACAAGACCATTTGCGGTAAGTGCGGTTGCAATATCGCGCTGGCTGAGCCCAGCTGATGCCAGACGGAACTGGTTCAAAGTTAGGTTTATCTGCTTGGTGATTGCACCGGAAACCGCAATATCGCGAACTCCATCAACCTGCTGGAAAATACTTGGAGCGCTCTGCGCAAGCTCCTTGCCAATTGCTTCGTTGTCGCCGTCGTTCGCTGAAACAGCAAGCACGATGATTGGTACAGAGTCAAATGACCCTGAGAGAACCTGAGGCTCAGCACCCTGTGGCAGTGAGCCCTGGACCTTGCTGATGGCGTTGTTTAGTCGCTCATTTGCCTGAGCGGTGGTAGTTCCGAATGCAAAAGAAACTCGAATGACAGATAGGCCAGTGGTCGAGGTGACGGTGGTGGATTCAAGGTTCTCAAGGCTCAAAATCGCGTTCTCAATCGGCACCGAGACTTGCTCGTCAACCACCTCAGGGGAAGCTCCCGCGTAGCTGGTCACAATCGCAGCCGATGGGATCTCAATCGAAGGAATCAGCTCCTGCTTGAGGCTGCCCAGTGACAAGACTCCAAAAGCCGCGATGATCACGGTGACTAGAGCGACTACGGCGCGATTGGCAAGAGAAAGCTTGGAAAGTAGGAACAACTTCAACCTCGAATGTTTAGATGACTAGTTAGAACAGCCAACTGTCAAGAATACTCCCAAAAACCCACTATTTTCTGTGCTGGGGGATAACCGAACCTGTGAAAAAGCTGTGCTTCTAGAACTCCAAAGCCTCTATGAACCTAACTGGATTGCCGAAGCGATGAGCTGTGATTGCCACTGCCTGCTCTTTGAAGTAGGGGAGTAGCTCGAGATAGCCGGATTCGGTCGGTTTTTGGTCGTAAATCGCAATCTCGCAACTTGCCAATGCAGAATCGGCGGCAACCGGAGATGTAGCACCTATCCAGCGAACGCGACTCTGCGAGCCGCTGATTCTTGCCAGCCACTGGGATTCCGATTCGATCTTTACGCTCACACCAAGCTTTCGTAGGGGCTTGAGCAAGCGCTGCGGGATTTCAAAGGCTGAAACCGTCCCATTGCCTAGGGCTGCCATGGTTGCAATTGAGCGCCAGGAATCAAAACGAGTTGCTGATTCGCTGATTCGTAGCTCGCAGCCTGCCGGAACATAGCGAAGCACGTTGATTTCGCTTGCTAGACCACTTGGGTCAGTGCGCTGCGGGAAGTAATCGCGCCTTACGGCGATATCGTTTTGCAAGCCGCGGGTAAGGGATTCAACCTCGAAATCGGTCAGCTCACTCTCAGCGGCCAAGGCCAAAATCTGCAGCAGCTGCTTGTTCTTGATTACCTCGCGCAAAATTGCTGGCTTGGATCCAAAGTCGGTCAGGGTGGCCAGGTAGTTTGGGCCACCAGCCTTGGCCGTTGGACCGATCGAGCTGCGCTTCCAGCCACCAAATGGCTGGCGCTGCACAATCGCACCGGTAATGGTGCGGTTGACGTAAAGGTTTCCTGCCTCAACCTCAGAAATCCACTCGTTGATTTCAACTGGGTCCAGCGAGTGCAAGCCTGCGGTTAGGCCGTAGTCAACGGCATTCTGCAGTGCAATGGCATCTTCGAGATTGCGCGCGGTCATAACCGAAAGCATCGGTCCAAAGTATTCGATTTTGTGTGACTTGGAACCAGGGCGAACACCTATGCGGATACCAGGAGACCAAAGCTTGCCTGAGTCGTCTAGCTTCTTTGGCTCCAATAGCCAGCTTTCGCCACGTTCCAGAGTGGTGAGCCCCTTAAGCAGCTTGCCCTGCGGGGTCTCAATTACAGGTCCCATTTGGGCCTTTGGATCTTGTGGGTGAGCCACGTGAATCGACTTGACTGCATCTTCAAGCTGGCGCATAAAACGCTTTGACTTGGCAACCGAGCCAACCAAAATCACTAGTGAAGCGGCAGAACACTTTTGTCCTGCGTGACCAAATGCCGAGTAGGTAATGTCTTTTACCGCAAGATCAAGGTCGGCATTTGGAGTAACAATAATTGCGTTCTTACCGCTGGTTTCTGCGAACAATCTAAGGTTCGGGTTGAACTTGCGGAATAGCTGAGCGGTTTCAAAGCCACCGGTCAGGATCACCTGGTCAACATCGGGGTGAGCAATCAACTGCGAACCAAGTGCTCGCTCCTCTAACTGAATCGGCACCAAAACTCCGGCTGGCAAAACCTCATTCATCAGTGAGGCAACAACAGCTCCGCATCTGGCAGCTTGACCTGCTGGTTTGAATACCACGGCTGATCCTGCGGCAATTGCAGCCAATGCGCTTCCGGCAGGGATGGCAACAGGAAAATTCCAAGGCGGGGTGACCAGAGTCACTCTTCTTGGCTTTGCCACAGCACCATCTATCTCGGCCAACTTCTTGGCCTGCTCTGCGTAGTAGTGAGCAAAGTCGATGGCCTCTGATACCTCGGCATCGGCCTGGTCAAACCCCTTGCCGGTTTCGCTCATCGCAACTTCAATAAGGTCGCCTCTGTTGCGCTCCAGCAACACACCAATTTGGTGCAGGAGGGCTGCTCTCTCGTAGGGGTCGCGTTTGCCCCACTCAATACCGGCTTGTTCTGCTGTAGCAATCGCTTCGTTTAGTGCGGTCTCGGTCTCGATGAACTGCTTTTCAATCTCAGACTTTCCAAGTCGCGAAGAGCCAGTGCGCTTGATGATCTCGTATGCCCAGACTCTGTTACCAGCAAGAGCCGGGTCAGTGTCTGGTGCATTCTCGAATCCAGCGGCTGGAATCACTGCCGAATCATTGCGACGATCCTGCAGACGATTTGGAATAGGAACCTGGTCATCCAGCATCGACATGGAAGCTACAAAGCGATTCTTCTCAATCTCGAACGACTCTTGCTTACTCAGCTGGAATGCATTTGAGAGGAAGTTTTCTTTGCTCGCGCCCTCTTCGAGACGGCGGATCAAATAGGCGATTGCCACATCAAACTCTTGCGGGTGAACAACAGGGGTGTAGAGAACCAGTGAACCAACGCTCTTACGAACGACCTCAGCCTGAGCTGGGGCCATGCCGAGCAGCATCTCGACATCCATGCCGTTTTCAATGCCGCGCTGCTGCGACAGTGTCCAGGCAAAGGCAAGGTCAAAGAGGTTGTGTCCTGCAACACCGATTCGAACATTCCGAATGCGATCTGAAGTCAATGCATAGTTCAGCACCCGCTTGTAGTTGGCATCGGCAGCGGCTTTTGACTCAACCGTTGCCAGCGGCCAGCCATGCATTTCGGCATCGACCTGCTCCATTGGAAGATTTGCGCCCTTTACGACTCGAACCTTGATTGAAGCTCCTCCGGCAAGGACGCGGAGCGCAGCCCACTGCTGCAGATCAATCATCGCTCTAAGCGCATCCGGGAGATAAGCCTGCAAAACGATTCCAGCTGACAGCGACTTGAACTGAGGCTTGGACAAAATGCGCTTGAAGACCTCGATGGTTAGATCTAGGTCGTGGTATTCCTCCATGTCCAAGTTAATGAACTTGTTGGAACCATCTCGCATGGCCAGTTCGTAGAGCGGGGTAAGACGCTCAACAACCTCGGTGACGTTCTCATCGAATGCCCATTTGGAGTGCGGGGCAGTGGTTGCTGAAACCTTTAGAGAGATGTAGTCAATGTCCTTACGGCTAAGTAGCTCTGCCGTTTTATTGAGTTTGCGCTTGGCCTCAAGATCTCCAAGCACTGCTTCGCCGAGCAGGTTGATGTTGAGGGCTGCGCCAGTTCCTTTGATGCGTCGAAGAGCAGGACCGAGTTTCCCCATCGATGCGTCGATTACCAGGTGGCTCACCATTTTCCTGAGCACTCGGCGGGCGATTGGAACCACTATTTGAGGGAACAGCGGAGCGAATACCGCTCCTACGCCAATAAGAAAACGCAGTGCGAAGGGTAAAAACTTAGGGGTTAGCTTGCGAAGCTGGTTTAGATTGCGGGCGGCAACTTTTTTATCTTCTGGGCGAATCACGCCATCAACGAAGCCAACCGCAAATTCGAGACCGTTTGCGTCCTGAAGCAATCCCGCTAGCCGCTTGGATGCTTTTGGAGTCGGGAGCTTTGCTGCCTCCTCAATCCATTTTTGAGTTTGGGTAATAGCCGCCTCGACCAGTTCTTCTCTGCCTTGAATGGCAGGAATCTGAGTTGTGGAAAGCGACATTGGTCCCCTTGTGAGAAAAATGGTTTGCAAGGACAACTCTAACAATCTCACCCGCGCCCGATGCCGAATTGAAGCTGAGCAGGCGGGTCGATTCGTCCCTCGATAAAACCTTTACAAAATTGATACCTTGGAGCGCAACTAACCGGAGAGCAAAATAGCGTCTCCAGATACACTCTTTACTGATTCGGACACTGCTGTTCGACACTGACTGGGTGATACTTTGACCACTAGCTCCTCCACAAGCAAGCGAGAAGTTTCGCAAGATTCGGTCGGCTACGCCGTGAGCCTAAAAAACCTAAACAAGAGCTTCGGCGATGTAATTGCGGTAGAAAATCTGAATCTTGATATCCCGCATGGTGAATTCTTTTCAATGCTTGGACCATCTGGGTCCGGTAAAACCACAGTTCTGAGAATCATTGCCGGTTTTGAAACGGCTACTGACGGCCAGGTCATTCTGGAAGGCTCCGACGTTACTGAGCTGGCACCGTTCGATAGAGATGTAAATACTGTTTTCCAGGACTACGCGCTATTTCCTCACATGACGATTCAGCAGAATGTCGAGTACGGCCTCAGAGCACGAAAGATTCCAAAAATCGAACGCGCCAAATTGGCTTCGGAGGCGATTGAGTCCGTCAAGCTCACCCACCTCGCCGATCGCTCGCCGCACCAACTTTCCGGAGGGCAGCGGCAGAGAATCGCGCTGGCTCGTGCGCTGGTTTTGCGACCAAAGGTTTTGCTTTTGGATGAGCCCCTTGGAGCGCTAGATAAGCAGCTTCGCGAAGAGATGCAGGTTGAGCTGAAGAGAATCCAGCGCGAGGCCGGTATCACCTTCATTTTTGTTACCCACGACCAAGAAGAAGCAATGCGAATGAGCGACCGCATTGCAGTTTTCAACGCCGGCAAAATAGAGCAAATTGGCGCACCTCGCGAGGTTTATGAGAGCCCTAGTTCGGCATTTGTGGCGAGCTTCTTGGGAGTTTCAAACCTGATCTCTGGCGCAAGTGCAAAGAGCCTGTTCGGGTCAGAAGAAATGTTCAATATCAGGCCCGAGCGAATCAAACTATCCGATGAGAAATCTCAACTTGCCTCCGGCGAGCATGGCGTAATCGCAACGATTACAGATGTGGCTTACACCGGTGCCAACACGCTCTACGTATTGGAATCCGAGTCTGGTTTGCGCCTGATCGCAACCAGGCTAAATGAAGAGTTACCAGGACAAGACATTCGTCTTGAATCCGGCGACAGGGTATTGGCCTCATTCCGAAAGGAACATGTGGCCAAGATTCCAAACCATAAATGAGAGGAAGCAAATGAGAAGAAGCAAACTAGCTTTTCCTGCGCTACTAGCGGCTAGCGCACTTGCGCTGTCAGGTTGTGCAGCGTCAGGCGAACTGACCCTTACGGTTCCGGATGTGCCAATGAAGACTGAACTTGGTGCCTTTGAGGGTGAATTGAACATTGTTAACTGGTCCGGCTTTGTGGACCCAAAGTGGGTTGACCCATTCACTGCCGAGACTGGCTGTGTCGTGAATTCCCGCGTTGCCGGAACCAGCGACGAGATGGTTACCCTGATGCGCACTGGCGAGTATGACCTCGTCTCTGCCTCGGGTGATGCCGCACTTCGCCTAATCGTCGGTGGAGACGTCCAGCCATTGAACATGGAACTAATCCCTAACTTCAGCGATGAAATTGCTGAGGGCATGAAGGGTCAGATCTATGACGTGGTAAACGGCAAGCCTTACGGTGTTCCAATTGGCCGTGGTGCAAACCTTCTGCAGTACAACGAGACCGTTACCGGCTCAGCTCCAGAGAGCTGGGACGTGGTCTGGGAGAGCGACAGCCCATATGCAGGCAAGATCACCGCTTATGACGCACCTATTTACATTGCTGACGCAGCCGTGTACTTGATGTATCACAAGCCTGAGCTTGAGATCAAGAACCCATATGCATTGGACGAGACTCAGCTTGCCGCTGCGGTTGATCTGCTAAAGCAGCAGAACGCCATCATCGGTGAGTACTGGTCAGACCCAGTGGCTCAGATCACTTCCTTCGTGGGTGGCAACACTGTTGTTGGCACCAGCTGGGAAATCTTGAAGAAGTTCGCAGCTCAGGACAACCTCAAGACCACCCTGCCTGTCGAAGGATCCACCGGTTGGTATGACACCTGGTTGATCTCCTCAACCACACCTAACTCGAACTGTGCTTACGCATGGATCGACTACACCAGCCAGGCAAGCGTCAACGGAGCAATCGCCATGAACTTTGGTATGGCTCCTGCGAACATTGCCTTCTGTGCAACCGATGCAGACACTCAGGCTCACTGTGACCAGTTCGCAGCAGAGGACGAGGCGTTCTGGGACCAGGTATGGCCTTGGACCACTCCAATCGAGGAGTGTGTTGACGGTCGAACCGAAGTCACGTGTACCAGTTTCCAAGACTGGACTAATGCGTGGGTAACCGTTAAGGGATAACACCAACGCTTTGCCGGGTGGGGTGTATTCCCCACCCGGCAAAACCAATCTTCTAGACAAGAACTGAAATAAGAGGTGAGAAATTGAGCGCAATTCAAAAGGCCCCTCAGCGCCCTGTTTCCACCTACCTGCACAAAAGACCAAACGTCAGGCTGATCGCGCTTTTGGCCCTGCCAATGACCTGGCTTATCGGCGTTTACATAATCTCGCTGGCTCTTCTGCTGGTTACAGCACTGTGGTTCATTGACCCATTTACCTCGAAGGTGATTCCAGGTTTCACCCTGGACAACTTCATAAACATTTTCACCGTCCCCGCATATTTTTCGACTGCTGTTAGGACGCTGGCAATTGCGCTAGCGGTGACGTTGGTTTGCATTTTATTTGCTATTCCACTTGGAATCTTTATGGCCAAGATTGCAAGACCCTGGGTTAGAAACCTGTTGGCGGTCGCAATCACACTCCCGCTCTGGGCTGGCTATTTGGTAAAACTCCTAGCCATGCGACTGACTTTCACCGAGCAAGGCCTTTTTAACTGGCTTATGGAACCGTTTGGCATAACCGGACCAGGCTTTGGAGTACCGGTGACGGTGCTGACACTGGCTTACCTATGGTTTCCATACATGGCGCTACCTGTCTTCACCGCGATCAGGCAGCTGCCGCACAATCTCTTTGACGCATCGGCGGACCTTGGGGCCAAAGGCTGGCCCACTGTCTTCCGCATGGTTTTACCTTTGATCACGCCCGCAATCATTGCCGGCAGCGTATTCACCTTCTCGCTTAGCTTGGGTGACTACCTAGCAGCCAAGTTCGTCGGTGGATCCACGCAGATGATTGGCTCCATCATTGCCTCAAATATCAACCTAAACCCGCCGGTGGCGGCCGCCTTCTCGATGGTACCGATTGCATTTGTCGTTATGTACCTTGTGATTGCAAGGCGAACCGGCTCGCTGGAGAGGATGTAGCAAGATGCTTAGATTCTCCAGAGGTTCACGCTGGTTGCTCATGGCAATAGTTTCAATAGTGCTGATTTTCATGTACGCACCGCTATTGGTTTTGATCTTGAACGCTTTCAATGAACGTCAAATTTCGGCCTGGCCGATTCAGGAGTTCTCATTCAAGTGGTGGGTCGTCGCCTATGAATCAGAAGAGATCCGGGCGGCGTTATTGAACTCGGTAATTGTCGCTTTTGGGGCAATGTTGATAGCCATGGTGCTTGGCTCGCTGGTGGCATTTGCGTT
>CANESN010000030.1 GCA_947441105.1 Micrococcales bacterium | reverse complement strand
GAAGATTCCGTAAAGTGCGACTATCGGGGAGATAAAAGCGAAAGCAACGCTGAACGCGCTCTTCCAATCGAAAACTCTTGGTGCGACAGCGGTTGAAGTGCTACCGCCTTGTGAAGCACCAGATGATGAGACATCTGACATACAGACTCCTTCGTCTATTGATAAGGCACCGATGGTGCTTTGTGTCATTCTGTCAAAAATCAAGGTAATTCCAAGATTTTTAGATAAATAATCCCAGAATTTATAACTTTGTTATCAAAAGACGGAATTTATGAGATTCACAAGTCAAAAAGTCTGATGCCGAAATACGCCTGGGTTGAGGCTAAAGCTGCCTGACTAGGCCGTCCCAAGATTGCGGTAGTTTCACAACTCGCAGATAAATGTTGGTCTCGGTTGAAACTACGCCCTTGATGGAAGGTAGGACTTCGCCGACGAGATTAGCTAGGTGCTGCCGGTCTCGACAGGCGACCTCAAGCATCAAATCAAATGACCCTGTTGTGAGGACGGCGATCTCAACCTCATCGAGCTTGGCGAGTTCTTTGGCAATCGCTGGAATCGGTCCACTGGTTCTCAAATTGACGCCGGCAATCACGGCGGAACCCTCAACCACGCGATTGGTCAATACCTGAGGTCTGACCACTCCACTTTCCAGCAGATGCCTGGCACGTCGTCTGGTTGTTTGGTAGGGGACGCCAATTTTCTCGGCTAGTTCTTGGAAGCTCACTCGACCGTCGATTTGCAACTCCGAGATAATCGCGTGGTCCACCTCGTCGAGTCCAACGTAGACCTGGCCATCTAGTGGCACGCTGGCATCGGATCCGCCGGACTGGAACTTGAGAACATCTAGATAGCTGAAGCAAACCAGGCTCAACACATCGGGGCGTGATCGCAGCTCGGAGTCGATCAGCTGAAGCAGTTGAGCGTCGCTCTTGCAGACCACTTCAACCAAAATGTCGTATTCGCCAGCGGTGCAGGTAACAAAGTCAAACTCTGTGACCAGAGCAAGTTGCTCGGCAATTGGTTCTGCTGGCCCAGAAACTTTTACTCCCACCAACGTGATTGAGGTGTATCCCAATACCTTGGGGTCGAGTGAGCACGTGACCTTCACGATGCCCAATCGAGTTAGGCGATCGAGTCGATCTTTAGCCGAGTCTCCGGAGAGGCCGATTGCGGATCCCAGGCTAGCCAGACTCTGCCTACCGTCTGATTTGAGCTCAGCAATTAGTGCTCTATCGAGCTCATCGATGCTCAAACGAGATTCACTGGTGCCTAGATTTACGTCCACAGACAAAATATAGGGCAGTTAAGGTCCCAAACAGCATCGGTCCAGCTGGTTCAGAGAATCACATTTCGGTAAATTCAACTCAGAGAATTGATAAAAATCCGCGTAAAGTGTTTTATAGATGTAAATAAATCAATTTGATTGCCTGTCAATCGACTCTTTTGGAGAAAAGTGAACTTTCAACCGTTAGCGGGCATAAAGGTCGTAGACCTCACCTCCAACATCGCAGCACCATTCTCCGGGGCGATTCTGGCGGACCTCGGTGCCGAGGTAGTTCACGTCGAGAGTCTGGCAGGTGATGACAGCCGTCGAATGGCTCCGAGGATTGGAGACATCTCCGCATACTGGCAAGTGGTCAATCGAAACAAGTCCGTGATTCGTTTGGACATCAGGGAGCCCGAAGACCGCAAAGCCCTGGACTCGCTCCTGTCGGAAGCTGACGTGTTTATAACCAACCTTCGCCCCGACAAGCTTGAACGAAACAGACTCGACTATGAGAGTCTCAAGTCTCAGTTTCCACGTCTGATTCACGCAGCGCTCTCTGCCTATGGAGCAGCGGGGGCCGAGAGCAACCGTGCCGGCTACGACGCTGTCCTGCAGGCAAGGACCGGCATCGCCGAGATCACAGGAACCAGCGATGGTCCACCGGTTCGAACCGGTGTTTCGGTGCTGGACATTGGTGCCGGAACCTGGTTGGCGTTGGCCATCATTACTTCTCTCTTCTCGCGTCAAACCACCGGCCAGGGTGGTTCGGTCGCCACCTCACTTTTCGAAACCGGAGCCAACTGGGTCGCTTACCATGTCGCTGCAAATCAAGTGTCCGGAAAACCATCTGGGCGCCATGGCAGCGGACACCCCGCTTTCTCTCCCTATGGAATTTTCCCAACCATGACCTCTCCGGTTTGCATAGGAATTGGTGGAGATGCGATCTTTGCGAGCTTCTGCTCAGCTCTTGGGCTGGAGTCGCTATTGGAAGATGAGAAGTTCTCCACAAACCCTGCTCGAGTCTCAAATGACCAGGAGTTGCGCAGAATCATCGAGACGAGACTGAGTGAGATTTCCGGTGAGGACGCGGTCAAAGTTCTGGATGCGGTTGGAGTTCCCTGTGACGTCGTTCAAAAACCAGAAGCGCTACTCGAAGACCCGCAGGCTATTGCTACAAAAATGATGATGAGCGTAGATGTCGAGGGCCTTGGTCCACTGCACTTCCCCGCCCTGCCAATCACCTTTGATGGCCACCGACCTGCCCAAAACTCAAGCAAGAGCAAGTAGCGAGGATAGAAATGACTCAATACCCGATGGTTTCCGGCGAACTCCCTGGATCAAAATCAAACCAGCTGCAACTTCGCAAAGTTGCTGCGGTGTCTAATGGCGTAGGCACGGTCTTCCCCTCATACATCCAATCTGCCTCTGACGGTTTGCTGGTCGATGTCGATGGGAATCACCTAATCGATCTCGGCTCAGGCATTGGCGTTACCGGAGTCGGCAACGCCAACTCAGCAGTGGTACAAGCGGTAACCGAACAGGTAAGCAAGTTCACTCACACCGCGTTTGCCGTAACCCCTTACGAGCCTTATATCCGGGTCTGTGAGCTACTCAATGAGCTCACGCCAGGTAGCTTCGAAAAGAAGTCTGCACTATTTAATTCTGGTGCCGAGGCTGTTGAAAACGCCGTCAAGATTGCTAGGTATGTGACTAAACGCCAAGCGATTGTGGTGCTGGAGTATGGCTATCACGGTCGAACCAACTTGACCATGGCCATGACGGCCAAGTCCATGCCTTTCAAACACGGCTTTGGGCCCTTTGCCCCAGAGGTTTATCGCCTGCCGACCTCAAACCCACTAATCGACGGGCTGTCCGGTTCGGATGCAGCAGAGCTGACCATCGGGAGAATCGAGAAGGAAATCGGCGGGGCGAATCTGGCCGCAATTGTCGTTGAACCAGTTCAAGGTGAGGGTGGATTCATCGTCCCTGCCGCTGGTTTCCTAAAGGCACTGGCTGAGTTCAGCAAGAAAGTTGGAGCGATCTTAATCGCGGATGAGATTCAGTCTGGCTTCTGTCGCACCGGGGAGTGGTTTGCCTCCGAGCATCATGGAATTGAGCCGGACCTGATCACCACTGCGAAGGGTATAGCGGGAGGCATGCCGCTTTCGGCCGTCACCGGCAGGGCGGAAATCATGGATCAAATTCACCCAGGTGGGCTGGGCGGCACCTACACCGGCAACCCGGTGGCCTGCGCAGCTGCAATTGCAGCAATGGAATGGATGGTCACCCAGGACGCTAATCAAATGGCCAAGGACATTGAAAAAACCATCAAATCGGTACTCAACAAATTGGCTATCCAGCATCCAGAAATCGCAGAAGTCCGAGGCATGGGAGCGATGGTAGCGATCGAGTTCCTCAGCACTTCAGATCGCAAGCCCATGGCCGCAGAGGTTTCGAAGATTGCCGCCTCCTGCCACAAGGCTGGCGTGGTTGTGCTCACCTCAGGAATGCACGGCAACGTGATTCGCTTCCTGCCTCCGCTTTCGATACCGACAGACATCTTGGCGAGTGGCTTAGAAATCTTTGCCGAAAAGGTAACTGAGGTTTTGGGAAACTGAGAACTGGCTCAGCCAGTCAGTGCTAAAGCACTCAGTCTTCGTGCTTCTTTAGCGAGTAGCGCGCAATTGCAAATGCCATTGCCCATGGAATACCAACGGTTGCCAGGTAGATGGCCCAATCGAGAATCGGATTTGTATCTTGGTTACTCGAAAGCCAAGGTCCGTAAGGCACTGCGATAGCCCCTAGCGAGAAAAAGATGGCTGCGGTGAGCCACATCAAAACCTTGATCCACTTGTCCACAATTTCTCCTTTTTCAAAAGACTACGCTCTGCGAATCGACAACCCCAGAGGCTCGAGGTCAAGTTAGGAACGAGCGGCTAGCAACTCTCTCAACTTTGAAAGTAATCCTTCAACATCGCTATCTGTGGTGTCAAAAGCACACATCAGCCTGACCTGACCGGTTGCCTGATTCCAAACATAGAAGCGATAGAACTGCTGCAACTTCTCGGTGATGTCCGCAGGAAGAATCGGGAACACCGCGTTCGCCTCCGCTCGGTTAGGCATTGAGACAACCAGGTGAGATTTCGCAATCTCGGTGATGCCTTCAAAGAGTTTCGATGCCATCGCGTTTGCGTGGTTAGCGTTACCCAATGCGACCTTTGCACCGTCTTCAAAAAGGGCGTTGAGCTGACAGGAGATAAAGCGCATTTTTGATGCCAACTGCATTGAGGTCTTTCTCAAAAATGGCATGGCCGCCGCAAGCTCTTTGCCACGAACTGACTGGGTGTCAGTGACTACGACCGCCTCAGCTGCCAAGGCACCAATCTTGGTGCCACCCATAGAAACAAGGTCGACACCAACCTTGGTGGTGAAATCGGCGAAGCTCACACCTAGGGCTGCGGCTGCGTTTGAAAGCCTTGCGCCATCTAGGTGTAGTAGCAGCCCGTGCTCGTGAGCCAGGTCTGCCAACGCTTTGATTTCCTCTGGCTGGTAGAGAGTTCCCATCTCGGTGGTCTGGGTGATGCTGATAACTCCCGGCTGGGCGCGGTGCACAAACCCAATGTCAAAGAGCTGGCTCTTAGCTAGGTCAACAGTTAGCTTGCCGGTGGGAGATGGCACTGTCCAAAGCTTGAGTCCAGCCATCTTCTCCGGAGCACCGCCCTCGTCAGCGTGAATATGGGCGCTCTCGACGCAGATAACAGCCTCCCAGCGCTGAGTTGCCGCCTGGAGGGCAATGACATTTGCGCCGGTGCCGTTGAATACCGGGAAACCTTCGGCGTTTGGGCCAAACAGTTCTTTGACCACCTCTTGAAATCTGAGCGTCTCGCTGTCTTCACCGTAGGCAACTTGGTGGCCACCGTTGACCTTGCCAATTGCCTCTAGAACAGCAGGGTGGACGCCTGCGTAGTTATCGCTTGCAAAACCTCTTTGGTTACTCACTTCACTCCTTCAGACTTCATTTGGTTTCTAGCGCTAAGCGCTTAGATAGGCGCGCTCCATGGCACCTAGATCGATCTTCTTCATTTGAAGCATGGCTGCGGTTGCTCGCTGGCTACCTGCTGCATCAGGCCCTGCAAGAAAGTCATTCATAATCGGAGAGGTTACCTGCCAAGAGACACCGAACTTGTCCCAGAGCCAGCCACACTGACTCTCTTTGCCTCCGTCAGCAGTCAACAAGTCCCAATACTTATCAATCTCGGCCTGATCCTTGCAGGGAATCTGGAATGAGATCGCCTGGGTGTGAGGAAACTGTGGACCTCCGTTTAGGCCAATGAAAGGCCTACCGAAAATCTTGAAGTTGACCACAACCTCTTCGCCTTGAGCATTGCCTGGAGTCTCAACCGGCGCTAACCAGTTATTGGCGATACTGCTGTCAGGAAAGATGCTGGTGTAAAAGGTTGCGGCCTCACGGGCATTGCCGTTGAACCACAGGCAGGTAGAGATTTCCATTCCTCGACTATAGAGGAATGGAAAACTGAGCTACCAGTTATTAGACGACCGCTGGATACCTAGATCCGTCGGCGAAGTTGCCATACAGCGGTCCATCACCCTCGGTCACCGACTGAACTAGCAAGTCACCGCCGACGAAGCAGCCTCTCCAGCTGGCTCCGCGCCCACCGAAGACTTCAGCCTTATCACCGCGAGACCTTGGCTTGTTGACACCAAACTTGAAGGCCTGCGACTCTTCCTTGACTCGCTCCGCGAAGGCTAGGTCATCGGTTGCAACCGAGCTCACTAGGTTTCCGTTAGAAACATTCATCGCGGAGATCAGTTCTGCTTCGGTATCGACCAACACGATCGAGTCCAGAGGTCCAAACGGCTCAGAATGGTGAATCGACCAAGCCTTCGGCGGGTCCAAAACTGTCATTGGTGCCACATAAGCCGAGCGATCCTGGCCGGGTAAGAACCGGCCGTGATCCAAAGAGCCGCGGATTAGCGGAATGCCACCGCGCTCAATTGCCTCCTGATATGCCTGCTGCAACTCGCCAGCCTTCTTGCCAGAGATAACTGGGCCGAAGTGTAGATCTGGGTAGTCATCGTTTGGATCTTCAACGGCCAGCGGGTGACCGAATTTCAAAGATCCCAGCATTGCGGTGTACATCTCTAGGAATTCTGGAAACAGCTCACGCTGAACCACATAGCGCGGGTAAGCGGTGCAGCGCTGCTTGGCGTATTCAAAACCCTTAGCTAGGTGGGCTGAAAGCTCACTCCAGTTCGAGTAGTTCCATACTCCCCAGGAGTTCAAGCCCTCCTGCTCCAAAATGTGTCTGGTGGCAAGTGAGGTAAGCGAGCTAGCGGCTGCACGGCCGTTGTTTCGACCGCCAACAAAAGCCAGAGCTCCCAATGAATCTGAGCTAACCAAAGCCGGTGCTAATTCTGCACCCGAACCAGAAATCAGTGTCACCGGCAGTCCCGCCCTTGCCATAAGAGCGTGAGAAAGGGTTAGAGCGTGGAAACCACCCTGTGTTGGGGTCTTTGCGATAACTGCGTTACCTGCCAAAAGTTGCACCAACTCGGCGTGAACCAAAACGCTTAGCGGGTAGTTCCAGCTTGCGATGTTGGAGATCGGTCCAGGTAGTGGGGTCCTACCGTGCATCTGGCGATCGATTTCACCCAGGTACCACTCAACGCCCTCGATGGCGCGATCGACGTCGGCACAGGCTAGCTTCCAAGGCTTACCGATTTCCCAAATGATTAGCCTGGCGATGGCGTCCCTGTGCTCGCGAAGCAGCTCGATAGCTTTGGCGACCCTTGCCTTGCGCTCCTCGAGCGAGGTCTTTGACCAGTCCGCATCTTGCTTCACCGCTCGATCGACCGCATGCTGAACCTGCTCGAGATTGAGCATGGTTGGACCGATGATCTGCTGCCCATCTACTGCGTTGAAGTGGGATTGAGCTTGACCTATTGAGACCCACTGCCCATCAATCAGGTTGTTTAGCGATGATTGCCCAAATGCCTCAGGGGCGATTGCTTTGGCCTCTTTGTAGACCTGAGCGAACTCTGAGTTGCTCTTTAGTTTCAGTTCCATCATCTAGATAACCTATTCGTTACAAAGTCCTTACCCGCCGAATGTCACAAATTGCAAACATTTCCTGTGAGACCGCTATGCGTGGTTGAGCTCAGGCAAGCTCCGTTTAGGAGAAGTAGAGAAAACCCTCTCGCTCAACCAGGTCATAGCGCTTCAGCGGGGTTTTGGGAGGGCCTTGAAGGACTGAGCCATCCGCCTTGTCGAAAATCGCCCCGTGACAGCCGCAACCCAAGGTGGAGGCATTCGCATCAGCGACCTCGCACCCGCCATGAGTGCAGACTGCGGACAGCGCGATGTAACTACCTCGCTGCACCTGGATGATCATTACTGGGCCAATGCTGGTGTTTACCTTTACCGCGGTCGAGGCAGGAACTTTATTGGTTTCGATTAGCTCTTGGGTGGTAGATGGCGCAGCAGTTTGAGTAGGCGTTGGCGAAGCTGCAACGGGGACAGTGGCTAGCACAAACCCGTTTTGCAAGCGCACCTTGACGCTGGCCAAAGGAGCAAGCTTGCTAGTTGGTTTTCCGGTGGTCATGCTAAACGCAATTTTGTCTTTGGAGCAGGTAATGCGCGAGCCACTGACACCTGTCAGTGCGAGCGGGGTCTTATCAACCGGGCAGACAGCGGTGTAACCCAGGAATTTTTGAGAGCTGGAGCGATAGATCAGTATTCGAGATTGCCCCACTGTGAAGATCTTTGAGGCACCTATCTTGATGGCTGTAACCTTGCCCAGGTTGAACTCAGTGGCGTGAGCGGGAATGTCAAAGATGAGGGCTGCACCCACGGCTAGTGTGCCGGCAAGTGCGGTACGGCGATCGATTTCCATGCCTAGTAAAACAAAGCCGATTTGGAAACATTCCAAGGGTCATTCAATGTTTTGGAAATGTTTTCTTCGCCGGTTCGAAAGATCTTTGCCGAATATCAAGCAGCACGCTGGCTCTGATTAGCTCACAAACTAGAAAGCACTAGCCCTCAAGAACACCGAGCGCTTTGGCTAGGTTCAGAATCTTCTCGGCGCGCTTGATTCTTGGCGGGTCAGAGCCGTCGCGAATCATTCCGCCGGAAGCCGCAAAGTCCTCGAAGAACTCTTGAGCCCAGACAATGTCCGACTCGGTAGGACAAATGGTTTCGTTGATGACCACGGTTTGCTTATCATCAAGGCAAAGCTTCCCGGTAAGGCCCAATGTGACAGCGAGCGCTGCCTGCTGCCTAAGCACCGAGTGGTTTGGTCCAACCGTAGGTCCATCGATGGGACCAGGTAGGTCACCGATGCGACTAGCCAAAACCAACTTGGTTCTTGGATAGCTCATGGCTAGGTCATCGGCGCTGGTGCCAGTGTCTCTTCTATAGTCACCAGATCCAAATGCCAAGCGGAAGGCACCCT
>CANESN010000029.1 GCA_947441105.1 Micrococcales bacterium | reverse complement strand
TTACCTTCCTGGTTCCATCGAAGCTTCTCGAACCCTTTATCTTGAGATACAGCCACATAAGCAAATAATCATTTGACCTAAGGAAATTGAAGTAGGTAGGAACATTGAGTGGGCTGCCGACAATGTCACGGAGGAGACTCAGATTTCCTTCATAAACTAATGCGGCGCAATAACCACCTTCATCGCCCATCGTTTTGGCGGGAACTTTTTTTGGATCTCCTGAAATCGCCAAGGTTAATCCATTCTGAAGGCAGCCTCTTTCCAAGGATTTGTGCAAAGTGGAGTAGTGCCCAGAATCTCCTAATTCGATTAGGCCGGGGGAAATGAAAATCAATTTTCTTAATTCTTTCATCACAATGCAGAAGCTACACTAGAGAAGTGACTTATGTAATTGCCCTTCCGTGCGTCGATGTTAAAGACAAGGCTTGCATCGATGAGTGTCCCGTCGACTGCATCTATGAGGGTGACCGCATGCTCTACATCCACCCGGATGAGTGTGTGGACTGCGGAGCGTGTGAGCCTGTTTGCCCAGTTGAGGCAATCTATTACGAAGACGATCTTCCTAGTGAGTGGAGCGAGTACTACAAGGCAAACGTTGACTTCTTCTCTGAGATTGGGTCTCCAGGAGGGGCTGCCAAAGTTGGACCAGTCCCTGGAGATCACCCACTGATCTCAGCACTGCCACCTCAGGGCGAATAGTGTTTCAAGGTTTGCCGGAGTACCCCTGGCAAAAACTCAAGCCCTTTCGAGAAATCGCGGCTAAGAACCCTCAAGGCGCCATCGATCTTTCTGTCGGCAACCCAATTGACCCAACACCACAGGTGATTCAAGCCGCTCTCGATGCCGCATCTGACTCGCCGGGATACCCAACAACCTGGGGCGAAGTTTCCGCGAGAGCGGCTGTTTGCGAGTGGTATGCGAGGCGCAGAAAGTCGCCAGGGCTAACCCCAGACCAAGTTCTGCTCACAATCGGCTCGAAAGAATTCATCTCTTGGCTTCCGATAATGCTTGGCATTGGTGCCGGAGATGCGGTTGTCCAGCCTCGCTTTGCATACACCGCATATGCAGTCGGGGCAGCATTCGCAGGCGCTGAAATCTTTGTTGGCGATGAGCCAAGCGAATGGCCAGAAAACACCAAGCTGATTTGGCTGAACAGCCCAGGAAACCCAAATGGCTCAGTGCACTCGGTTGAGTTTCTCAAGCGAGCCTTAGCTAGGGCTCGCGAACTAGGTGCCGTAATCGTCAACGACGAGTGTTATGCCGAAATGGGCTGGAATGCACCATGGGATAAATACATCCCGTGCATACTCGATCCTGAAGTCACCGGTGGCGACCTAACCAAAGTTCTTTCTATTTACTCGCTGAGCAAGCAGTCAAATCTTGCTGGCTACCGTGCTGCTTTTGCAGCGGGTGATGAGCGACTAATCAAAGGCCTCGTTAACCTCCGCATGCACTCCGGAATGATGGTCCCGATGCCAGTTCAGAAGGCGATGGTTGCTGCCTTGGGCGACGAGTCGCACGTTGCAACCCAAAAAGAGATTTACCGTAAGCGCAGAGATGTTTTGCTGCCGGCGCTTGAGGCATATGGATTTGAAGTTCAAGACTCCGAGGCCGGTCTTTATTTGTGGGTAACCAAAGGTCAAGACTGCTGGGAAACCATTGCCGAACTTGCTCAATTGGGCATTGTGGCTGTGCCTGGAGAGTTTTATGGAGAGGCCGGCAAAAACTTTGTTCGTTTCTCGATTACTGCGACCGACCAAGAGGTTTTTGAGGCTGCAATCCGCCTCAAAAATGCTCTAGGCTAGGGCTAAAGCCAACCCTCACAAAGGAGCTAGCGTTTGACTTCTAACGAGAAGGTGTCCCTTCGATACGGTGCCCACGAGGCAGAACTTTCTGTAATTGAAGCGACCGAGGGTCCTGGCGGAATTGATATCTCAAAGCTCATTGCCACAACTGGGCTAAGTTCTTATGACCAGGGTTTCGTAAACACCTCCTCTACCAAGAGCGCCATCACCTTCATCGACGGCGACCAAGGCATTCTTCGCCACCGCGGCTACCCAATTGAGCAGCTTGCGGAGAAGAAGAGCTTCCTGGATGTTGCCTACCTATTGATTTACGGCGAGCTACCAACCGCGAGCGAGCTAGAAGTCTTCGACGAGAAGTTGCGCGAACGCTCGATGATTCACCCAAACATGGTCCGCTTTTTTGAGGCTTTTGAGCACTCAGCTCACCCGATGGCCATTCTCTCCTCCGCCGTCTCTGTTCTTTCAACTTTCTACAACGACTCAACTGACGCTAGAGACCCAGAGCAGGTCGATCTTTCAACAATCAGACTCTTGGCCAAGCTTCCAGTGATTACCGCCTACACCTATAAGTCACTGGTGGGGGAGAGTTTTGTTGAACCGGACAAGTCGCTGTCATTGGTGGAGAACTTCCTACGTATGACCTTTGGTCACAAGGGCGAAGAGTGGTCTGCAAACCCAGTTTTGACTAAAGCTCTGGATACTCTCTTGCTGTTGCACGCTGACCACGAGCAGAACTGCAGCACCTCAACCGTGAGACTTGTTGGCTCTTCTCACGCAAACTTATTTGCTTCAATCTCCTCCGGAATCAACGCTTTGTCCGGTCCGCTGCACGGTGGCGCAAACGAAGCTGTATTGGACATGCTGACCTTCATTCACGAATCCGGTGACTCGGTTCAGAAGTATGTTGAGAGAGTCAAGAACAAAGAAGACGGCATTCGCCTTATGGGCTTCGGTCACCGCGTCTATAAATCCTTCGACCCAAGAGCAACCATCGTGAAGTCTCACGCTGACGAGGTTCTTCGAGAACTAGGCGTCTCTGACCCGCTACTGGATATCGCAAAAGAACTTGAGGCTGCAGCTCTGGCTGATTCTTACTTTGTTGAGCGCAAGCTATACCCAAACGTTGACTTCTACACCGGTGTCATCTACAAGGCGATGGGCTTCCCCTCGAGGATGTTCACGCCATTGTTTGCAGTAGGACGGCTGCCAGGTTGGATCGCAAACTGGCGCGAGCAGAACGCAGATACCACTACAAGAATCGGTCGCCCACAGCAGGTCTACATCGGCCACACCGAGCGCTCAATCTAAGGTTTTTCGTAAATCCAAACTGCGGTGTCGCCGTAGGTTTTTGAACTTTGCAGCTCCAGAACATCAATTTCAAGCTGTTCGCTGCGACTAGATCTCTCCACGACCACAAGCCCCACATCGCTCAAAAGGCCAGCGACCGCTGGCAGGAGCTGCTCCAGCTCTGCATTGGGAAAGTCGTAGGGCGGGTCGATAAAGACAAGGTCAAAGCCTGCGGATGCAGACTTTAGGTAGCGCTGGGCATCTAGGTTGTGGGCTTGAATCTTTGTCGAGATTCCCTGCTTTTCAAAGGAGCTAAGGCTGCTTTTCACATTCTGCTCAAGTAAGCCAAATGCATTGCGATCGCGCTCAACCAGTTCGACAGAGGCTGCGCCTCTAGAAGCCGACTCAAGCCCTAAAGCGCCGGTACCAGCGAATAGATCTAGAACCTTTGCACCTTCGATTACGCCCATCGAATCGAGCTTGGCGAACAAGCTCTCTTTTACTCGGTCCGAGGTTGGGCGGGTTGCCTTTGCAGCGGGCTTGAGCTGCAAGGACCCTATGGTTCCGGCAATGATTCTTGACAATCGAGCTCCTGGCGTCCTGGTCGGTTGATAGGGTCAAGTCGTTACTTTATTGAGAAAGCGTTCACCATGAGGATACTTGTAGTGGGTGGTGGTTGGTACGGCTGTCACATAGCCTCAACACTCTTGAATGACGGTCACGACGTCAGGATTAAGGAAGCATCGCAAGCCCTGTTATCAGGGGCAGGAGATAAAAATCAATTGCGGCTGCACCTTGGTTTTCACTACCTTCGAAGCGCTGAAACGCGAAGGCAGTCGTTGCATGGCTTTCAAAAATTTAAGACTGAGTACCCTGAGCTGTCTTCCTCAATTGAAAGAAACATCTATGCTGTGCCAAGCGCGAGATCCATCATCGATTTTGAAACTGCCAAAATAATTCTCGATGGCAGCGGAATTCCGTTCCAAGAAATAGGCAATCACGAGTTTGAACCGATACTTGGAATAGAAGGTTTTCTTCTCAGCGAGGAGAGGCTTGTTCTACCCTCTCGCGCTCGACGACATTTCAGTGATTTTCTAGACGGGCAAGTGGATTTTGGGGAAGCGCTCGAGTCGAGAGATCTCGAATTGCTAAGAAACGACTTCGATCTTGTTGTGGATGCAACTTACTCATCCCGCCTAACAAAGCTGCCCGATGCATTATTTGAAGCAACTCTCATTGCCGAATTCACCCTAGATCAGGATCTCGGATTCGGGGCTATGACCCTTGTTGATGGTCCATTTTGGTCAATCTATCCGACCGAAACCCACGGGCTCATGAGCCTCTCGCATGTTGAATTCAGCGTTTTGGCACAATCCGAGGATGAGTCAGAGATCGACGCCTTTCTAGCGGAACCCGATGAGAGGCTTATTCGCACGAGGCTTGATGAGATGGCACGACATGTTCTCGAAACCATCCCCTCGCTGGCTTCTAGTTGCTCAAGCATAAAACCACGATTCATTGCCAAGAAAATCAAGACCTCACAATCTAGTTCCGACCGTAGTGTTTTTGTTCATCGCGAAGGCAACCTAGCGGCTATCAGAGCGGGCAAAATCGATGCTATTTTTTCAGCCCAAAAAGAAATTGAAAAAATTATCAAGGAGTTCCAGCACCAATGAGAAAGCTATTGATTGGCGCTGGTGGACTGGTTGGCAAGTCCATCGCCACTAGGGTCACTTTTGAGGTCATGCAAACGAGCCAATCGTCAATTGATGAGTCCCATTTCGACCTCGCAGTAGTTGCAGCCCCAGGGGCGGAAAAATGGAAGGCGAACTTAGATCCGAAATCTGATTTAGATCAAGTCAAGATGCTGATCTCAAGACTGGATTCGATGACGCTGGAGAAGGTTATCCACATGAGTACTGTGGATGTCTATGCAAATCCAAATAACTCTGACGAGGACTCCGATCTCACTGATTCAGGCTCACCATATGGATTTCATAGACGTTTGCTGGAAGAATTCTTGACTTCAAGATTTCCTCAAGTGAAAATTTTCAGACTCGGCGGGCTGGTGGGAGAAGGCTTGAAGAAAAACGCCGTGTACGACATAAAACATCACAACCGGTTAGAGGCAATCTCACCGACGACTACTATGCAATTCTTCCCCCTCAGGAAGCTCCACGAATTCATCTCGCCAGACTTTGAGAAGTTTGGTCCCATTGTGAATCTGACAGCGCCACCCCTAGCTCTCAGCCAAATCGCATCAATCGCGAACGTAGAGTTGAATCCACAAGCCCCGAGTGTCCATTACGACGTTAGGAGTAAGTACTTTAATCGTGGATACGCTGTGAGTTTTGAGGATTCTCTGTCTGCCGTAGAGGACTATCTTGATTGACTTAGGTGCCGTGCAGTCTTTTTGGGGCCCTAAACAAGATCTCGCGTTTATTGATTCAGGAGTAACTGACTTAGTCGATTTTATTGACCTGATGCCTTCGAGGTATGGTCAGCTCAAGCCCTTGGCTGAGGGGGAGGGAGAAGGTTTTTTCAAAACCTGGAAAAGCGGCAACATTAGCATCAAGGGCCTCCAAGGTTTTTTCTTTGGAACAGACTCATGCGTAGCAATAACAGAGCCGGGGTTTTCTACCGCGCAAGGCCAAGTTGCGGCCGCCTCTCAGATTGCAAAGAACCTCGATGCAGAATTTCTAATTCTTGGGTCACCAAGTTCGAGAGTGCTCACTTCACCTATGTCCGAACTCGACATTCGAAGCGGCTATTTGGAACTTGCCCGACAAGCGTTCGATGCAGGCGTTTCGTTATTGATTGAAAACTTGCCGGCCTCATTCGACAACCACGGACTTTCAAGCGTTCATTCATTATTAGCGCTTGCTCACGGAAGCAACGGAACGATTGGCCAAATAGGGTTTTGTTTAGACTTGGGAAATCATTTCTCGCATCACACTGAAGATAAACTTCAGGCGTTTTCCGAAGCAAGAGACCTTCTAGAGACTGGGTTCGTCAAGCACATTCAGATAAATCTTTTAGGCCTAAATTCTCTGGCTTGGTGCCTCGATTTTTTGAGGAACGTTGTCGATGAAAGCGCCCTAAATTTAGGCATTGCAGTCGAAGTACCAGACGCGGGTTTCGAGATTAGCCTCTCGAATCTTCTTGAGGCCCTGAAGGATTTGCGTCCAGCTCTTTCCTCTACCTCAGGTCCAAGTTCACCAGAATTCGCCGACTAACTTGCTTAAGGAAACCTTGAAACTGGATTCGATCCTTGGCGATCGAACGGCTAAGGCTTTCGTCAAGCAGTTTGGAATCTCGACTATTGCTGAGCTCTTAGAGCATTACCCAAGGCGTTATTCAAAACGTGGCGAACTCACTCCAATTTCAACTTTGCCAATTGGCGAGGTAGTGACCGTGGTCGGAGAGGTGGTATCCACATTCTCTAGGCGGCTCAAGGGTAGAAGCGGGAACCTTCTCGAAGTTGTTATTACTGATGGCTCAAAGACCCTAACGCTGGCATTTTTCAACCAGCACTGGCGAGAAAAAGAACTTCACGCTGGCGTCCGCGGACTCTTTAGCGGTCGCATCGGAGTCTTTTCAAACAAGCTGCAACTAGCCCATCCGGATTATGAGCTGTTCTCACAGGAGATTGACGACTCTGAAGCCAAGGCTTGGGCAGACTTACCAATTCCTATCTACCCAGCATCAGGAACTCTCAGCACCTGGAAGATTCAAAAATCTGTTGAGCTCGCTCTTTCGACACTTGGCGAAATAAAGGAAGTCCTTCCTGAAATCCTCTTAAAGAAGCACAAGATGCTGTCGCTTTCTGAAGCAATCAGGCAGATCCATACCCCCAAGGTTGATGACGAGTGGCAAGCAGCCAGAGACTCACTGCGTTTTCACGAGGCAATGCTCTTACAGATCCAACTGGCACAGTCAAGGTCAAAGCGAAACCAGGTTGAGGCCTCGGTTAGAACCCCAGGTGACCTGCTTGACCTATTTGATAAGCGACTGCCTTTTGAGCTCACAGACGGCCAGCGGATAGTCGGGCAGGAGATTGAGGGTGACCTTGCTTCTGGCCACCCCATGCACAGACTTTTGCAGGGTGAAGTTGGATCGGGTAAGACGCTGGTTGCGCTACGTGCGGTTCTGACGGTTGCCCAATCAGGTGGGCAGAGTGCCCTGCTGGCACCAACAGAGGTATTGGCATCACAACACTTTGAGTCAATTAGGAATTCGCTCGGAGACGAACTGTCTAGAGCCCTGGGACTGCGCTTACTCACCGGTCAAATGTCTACCGCTGAACGAAAAATTGCGATGCTGGATATTGCTAGCGGTAAATGTCTTTTGGCAATTGGAACACACGCCTTGATTAGCGAGAAGGTGCAATTCTTCGACCTCTCGTTTGTTGTCGTTGACGAGCAGCATCGCTTTGGTGTTGGCCAAAGAGAAGCCCTTCGAGCAAAGGGCAAAACTGCACCGCACGTCCTGACGATGACCGCCACCCCTATCCCGCGAACGATGGCAATTACAGTCTTCGGTGACCTTGAAATCTCGACCTTGGCAGAACTACCAAAGGGTAGGCAACCAATCTTCACTCACGTTGTTGAGCTGGCAAAGCCAGCTCTGGTAGCAAGAGTCTGGCAACGAGTGGCAGAAGAGGTTCAGGCGGGTCGCCAGGCCTTTGTGGTTTGCCCGAGGATCGATGGTGAGTTGGTTGAGGAAGGTTCTGAACCGACTGAATCCGAAGAAGAAGTAGAACAGGGGCCAGCTCCAGCAGCTGCGGTCGAGGTTGTTGAAGCGCTCAAGCTAAACCCTGCTTTGACCGGTCTAAGCATTGGGCTTATGCACGGCAGGCAATCGCTTGAGGAAAAGACTGCGGTGATGCAGGCCTTTACCGCTGGTGAAGTGCAGGTTTTGGTTTCCACCACGGTTATCGAGGTTGGTGTGAACGTCCCTAATGCCACAGCGATGGTGATTTTGGATGCCGATCGGTTTGGTATTTCACAGCTGCACCAGCTTCGTGGTCGAGTGGGGCGTGGTGCTCACCCGGGCGTTTGTCTAATGGTTTCCGCCAGTGAGCCAGGATCTTTGGCTATGGAAAGACTCGATGCTGTCGCATCGACGGTAGATGGCTTCAAACTCAGTGAATTGGATCTTGAAATCCGCGGCGAAGGCGACGTGCTTGGCAACTTGCAATCTGGCGGAAAGTCGCAGCTCAAGCTCTTGCGCGTCATCAAGGACGCCGAGCTTATTCAGCAGTGCAGGGGACTGGCTCAATACCTGATCGATGGCGGATTGCCTGCCGAAACTCAAAAGGCATTAGAACTTGCAGATGCGGCAGCGCTCAAGCGCAGCTAACCTTTACCTTGTGAATTCTGTTGCTATCTACCCTGGCTCTTTTGATCCGATAACCCTTGGCCACCAATCGGTGATCGAAAGAGGCGCTGACGTCTTCTCAAAACTTCATGTTGTGATTGTTCACAACCCAAACAAGTCTCCGCTTTTCTCAATTGCAGATCGTCTAGAAATGGTGAAGCTGAGCACTCAGCACCTTGGAAACGTGGAAGTTTCGGCTTTGGAGTCGGGTTTACTGGTTGAACGCGCAAAGTCTTTGAGAGCCAAGGTCATCCTCAAAGGATTTAGAACTGCGGGAGATATCGAGTATGAACTCCCTATGGCTCAGGTGAACAGAGATTTGGCAAACTTGGAGACGGTATTCATGGCGGCAGAGCCAAGCCACGGTTATGTTTCTTCCTCGCT
>CANESN010000028.1 GCA_947441105.1 Micrococcales bacterium | reverse complement strand
GCAGAAAACATCGCACAGTCCCTAACTAAGGGATCCCGTGTTGTTGTTACCGGTCGCCTAAAGGCACCTTCTGCTTACCAGACCGCTCAGGGAGAGGCTCGTGCATCGCTCGAGCTAGAGATCGATGAAATCGGTCCATCTCTGCGCTACGCAACCGCATCCATCACTCGCCGCGCTCGCGAAGGTGGCGCTCCAGCAGTCGAGTCCCCGTGGGGCGAGACCAAGGCTCCAGCATCTGGCGCCGACGCTTGGGCCAACCCAGCAGACCCAGCAGTTGACGAAGCACCGTTCTAAAGAATTCCAAGGAGAAGAAAATGGCAGGAAAAGGAGCTGACCGCCGCAAGGCTCGCATGAACTCTAAGTTCGCGAAACTTGCCCCGGCCAAGACCATCAAAATCGAGGTTATCGACTACAAAGACGTCGCTACCCTTCGTAAGTTCGTATCCGACCGCGGCAAGATCCGTGCTCGTCGTATCACCGGTGCAACGGTGCAGGACCAGCGCAAGATCGCAACCGCGATTAAGAATGCACGCGAGATGGCACTATTGCCATACTCCGGTGCTGGGCGCTAAGGAGAATCCCCATGTCGAAGCTAATTTTGACCAATGAGGTCTCCGGACTCGGTTCCGCAGGCGATGTAGTAGACGTAAAGGCAGGTTACGCACGTAACTTCCTGATTCCAAACGGCCTAGCGGTTGTTTGGACCAAGGGTGGAGAGAAGCAGATCACTCAGATCCGCGCTGCTCGCCAGGCTCGCGAGTTTGCTTCTGTTGAAGAGGCAAAGGCCATCAAGACCAAGCTCGAGGAGAAGGCAATCCGCATCAGCGTCAAAGCTGGCGCTAACGGCCGCATCTTCGGTGCGGTGAAGACCCAAGATGTTGTAGACGCAGTTGTCGCACTGGGCATCGGTGCAATCGACAAGCGCAAGGTTGAGATCTCCTCGAAGATCTCCACCGTGGGCGAGTACGAGGCCACTGTTCGCGTAACCAGCGACCTAGTTGCAAACGTGAAGCTACAGGTAGTTGCTGCAAAGTAACCAAAAGATTAACGAAACGGCCCGGTGACCCCGGGCCGTTTCCATTTTTTACACAAAAAACCCAAGGTTATCCACAACCTTTAGGTTGAGGTTTAGAGTTTTCCACTTTAAATTGTGCACAGGTCGAACCCTTATAAACACTGAGGTCTAGAAAAGTTATCCACAGTTATCCACAGGCAACACTGAGTTTTCCACAGTATTGTTCGGCGTGTTTCCACAGAGTTATCCACAGTTATCCACAGCGTGGTTTGAATCTTAACTGTCGGTACCCCAAGCTATACAAGGCTTAGCTAAATCTGGAGGTTTTTATGTCGATGTTGGCACCGGTCCCGTCGGCCGATCCAAGAGTCGTTCCGCACAACCTAGATGCTGAGCAATCCACTCTCGGTGGCATGTTGTTGAGCCAAGAAGCGGTAGCCGAGGTCTTCGAGGCAGTTTCAGGCGTCGACTTCTATGCGCCGAAGCACGAACTAATCTTCAACGCCGTTTTGAACCTGTTTGGTCGCGGTGAACCGACCGACGTAATCGCTGTGACGGACGAGCTGAATAAGCAAGGAAACCTGGTCAAAGCTGGCGGTGCCGATTACTTGCACTCGCTAACCGGCTACGTTCCGACCGCTGCAAATGCCGGCTACTACGCCAAAATCGTCGCTGATAAAGCAATTCTTCGCCGCCTAATTGAGGCCGGCACTCGCATCGCTCAGGCGGGCTACGAGAGCCAAGGTGAAGTCGAGGACTTGGTAAACCAGGCGCAGGCCGAGATCTACAGGGTTTCAAGTCAGTCTTCAAGAGAGGATTACGTTCCACTGAGTGACTCTCTCGAGGCTGCTATTCAGGAAATCGAGGGTGCCCAAAAACGTGGCGGTGAACTAACCGGTGTTCCAACTGGATTTACCGACCTAGACGCCTACACCCATGGTCTGCACGCGGGACAGTTGATCATTGTCGCTGCCCGTCCTGCGGTAGGAAAGTCGACCTTTGCGCTTGACCTTGCCAGAAACGCGGCCATAAAGCACAACCAAGCCACAATTTTCTTCTCCCTGGAAATGGGACGCTCTGATATCGCAATGCGTTTGATGAGCGCCGAATCCTCCATCTATCTGCAGTCGATGCGCAAGGGAACGGTTACCGACGCCGATTGGACCCGCTTGGCAGCGGTCCGAGGCCGAATCAACGACGCCCCGCTGTTTATCGATGACAGCCCAAACATGTCGCTGGTCGAAATTCGAGCCAAGTGCCGCCGCCTGGCCCAACAGGTTGACCTAAAACTTGTGGTGATCGACTACATCCAGCTGATGTCCAGCGGTAAAAAGGTTGAGTCTCGTCAGCAGGAGGTATCGGAATTCTCGAGAGCGCTCAAGCTTTTGGCCAAGGAGCTCGGTTTGCCGGTAGTTGCGCTAAGCCAGCTGAACCGTCAGGCAGAGCAGGCAAAAGACAAAAAGCCTGAACTTTCACATCTTCGCGAGTCTGGATCTTTGGAGCAGGATGCCGACGTCGTAGTGCTTTTGCACCGCGAGGGCATCTACGAAAAGGATCACCCGCGAGCAGGAGAAGCCGATCTCATCTTGGCTAAGCAGCGAAACGGACCTACCGGAACCGTTGTGGTTGCATTCCACGGTCAGTACTCCCGCTTTGTAAATATGCCAAGCTAGGCCTGTGCAAATCCAACCAGCTATAAAAGCAGCCGTAAGCTTCGGCGCTGGAATCTTCATCACCTTCAGCCAGTCACACTCGCCTGAGGTGGGGCTTTACACCCTTGCTGCCTACGGCCTGATTGTTGGGCTTAGCTCTGCGGCATTGGCTTTTGGCCGCAGGACCGAGGGTGCGCTGCAGGAACTTCCGATGGCAACGCTTGCCACCCTGATTGGAATCTTTGCTTTTCTTGCTGCCCAGTCCGGGCAGGGACTTTTAGAGGCCTTTTTGGCACTCACCGCCACCTGGGGTTTGATCTCCGGAGCATTCGGCCTCTACCAGGCTCGAAGGTTCGGCTTTCGGGCTCTGATCGGCAGGGATCACCTCTTGAGCTCAATCTTTGCGCTTGTGCTGGGAGCCCTTTTCCTCGGCGTACCGCTTGATGCCGTGAGTGCAGTTGGCTTCTTTGGCGCATACCTTGCGTTGGACGGTGTGCACTGGGGAATTGCTGCTGCCTCACCCAAGGGCAAGTAGGCTTTACAGGTGAAGCGTTTTACAAACCTAAAAACCTATATGACCGTGTCCATCGTGGCTGGTCTATTTACCGGCATCTTGGTCTACTTCGGTACTAGGTTCGTTGAGACCGGCATTGTCTGGGGGCTAGTGACCTTCATCGTGGTAATTGTTATCGTTGCCACCCTGGATCTGAGCTTTAAGCCAGACGACCAGGACCCAAATCGCCCGAAACTTCGCTGATTACTTTAGGTATTCGGTTAGTTCGCTAGCCAAACCGACGTAGGTATTTGGCTTTAGTGCCTTGAGGCGATCCTTGGTTTCAGACGGAATGTCTAAACCGTCAATAAAGCTCAAAAGATCCGCTTCAGAAATGCGCTTGCCTCGGGTTAGTTCCTTCAGAAGTGCGTAAGGATCAGAAATCTTTGAGAGGCCTCTGGCAACATCAGCCCTGATTGCGGTCTGAATCGCCTCGCCCAAAACCTCCCAGTTGTCCAAAAGATCCGCCAGCAGCACCGACTCGTTGATTGCTAGTTCATCTAGGCCTCGGGTTAGGTTGTCGATTGCCAAAAGTGAGTGACCAAATCCAACACCAATGTTGCGCTGAGCGCTTGAGTCGGTGAGATCGCGTTGCAATCTTGAGGTTACGAGGGTTTGAGCTAGCGATTCCAGGATTGCGTTGGCCAGCTCCAAGTTGGCTTCGGCATTCTCGAATCGAATCGGGTTCACCTTGTGAGGCATGGTCGAGGACCCGGTAGCACCTGCGACTGGGATCTGCTTGAAGTAGTTCAGCGAGATGTAGGTCCAGATGTCGGTGGCCAGGTTGTGCAAAATGCGGTTGAAGTGGCTCACTGCCGAGTAAAGCTCTGCCTGCCAGTCGTGTGATTCGATCTGGGTGGTTAGTGGGTTCCAAATAAGTCCCAGGTGTTCAACAAAGGCCTTTGACTCAGCTGGCCAGTTCACATTTGGCGCTGCCGCCACGTGGGCGGCGAAGGTGCCGGTTGCTCCGGAGAATTTGCCTAGGTATTGCTGGTCAGAGATGCGATTGAGCTGACGAGCTAGTCGGTAGACAAAGACCGCAATCTCTTTACCCATGGTGGTTGGGGTGGCTGGCTGGCCGTGGGTTCTAGACAGCATTGGCACAGCGTTGAGATCTTGGGCAATTCCTTCAAGCTTGCTAACTAGCTTGATTGCTCTTGGAAGCCAGACGTTGTTTAGCGCTTCCTTGACGGTAATTGCGTAGGAGAGATTGTTGATGTCTTCTGAGGTGCAGGCGAAGTGGACGAGTTCCGCAAGGTCTAGGCGGCCCATGCGCTCAAGCGCATCCCGAATGAAGTATTCGATGGCTTTGACATCGTGCTTGGTAGTGGCCTCAATCTTGGCAATTGCCTCAACATCGGCATCGCTAAAGTCTAGGGCGAGAGCTCTGAGTGCGGTCTTTTCGCTTGCGCTGAGTGAAGTGTTGGTGCCCAGCAAGTCCTTCTCGGCCAGCCAGATTAGCCATTCGATTTCGACTTGGATTCTGGCTTTGTTGAGCCCGGCCTCGCTGAGGTAATTGCCGAGGTCACCGACCTGGGTGCGGTAGCGGCCATCAAGCGGAGAAAGTGGTTGAACCGAAAGTTTGCTCACCAGCCCATTTTGCCCTACTTACAGGGCAAAGCGGGTATTCAAATCACTTGATCTTTAGAAGCTTGAGGACCGAGCGAGTTAGGAAGCTGGCAATCGACATCACAATCGCGGCCAGGATTGCCCAGCCTAGAGATGCAATCGACAGTCCTTCTGCGGTGAAGCCTTCGATTGAGAAGACATTGGCACCGAGCAGGGTAGAGAACCAAGCCACCATCAAAAGCAGGGCTCCGTTGATCACAAATGCAATCAACCCAAAGGTCAGTATGTAGAGCGGGAAGGCCAACACCTTGATAACTGGAGCGATGATGGCGTTTACCAAGCCAAAGATTGCTCCGATAACCACAAATGAGCCGATTGTCTCCCAAAGCCCATCCCCGCCATAGGGGGTGAGTTTGACTTGTGGGACCACCAGGGTGGCGACCCAGAGACCAACTGCATTGACAATGGTGCTAATAAGAAAGCGCAACATGAATCAATTCTCTCAGTATCGGGCTAAATTAGGTTCTGTGACCCCAGACAATTCCACTCCGATGATGCAATTGCTTGCTCCGGACGGCACCTACGGCGTGCCGGCTCAGTACGCCAAGTATGGGGAAATCATTGATTCGCTGGGCGAAGACCAGCTAAAAACCTTCTATCGCGACATGGCTCGCATCCGCCGCTTTGACATCGAGGCAATTGCACTGCAGCGCCAGGGCCAGCTAGGTCTTTGGGTGCCGGCCATTGGCCAGGAGGGTGCTCAGATTGGATCCGGCTACGCGGTTGGACCAAACGACCACATTTTCCCGTCCTATCGTGAACACGGTGTAGCAATCACCCACGGTGTTGAGCTGATGTCAATCCTCAAGATGATGCGCGGTGTGAATCACGGCGGTTGGAACCCTGAGGAAACCAGGTACCACCTGTATTCGATTGTGCTTGGTGCTCAGGTACTGCACGCGGTTGGCTATGCCATGGGCGTGAAGTTTGATGGCCGAGTTGGAACCGGGGACAAAGATTCCGATCTAGCTGTGATTTCTTACTTTGGAGATGGTGCGACCGCCGAGGGTGATGTCTCAGAGTCGCTACTGTTTGCGGCTGTTTACGAGGCGCCAATTGTGTTCTTTGTCCAAAACAACCAGTGGGCGATCTCATCTCCGGTTGAGCAGGTGACCAAGGTCCCGCTCTACATGCGCGGTTCTGGCTTTGGTGTCCCGGGCATGCGAGTGGATGGAAACGATGTTTTGGCTTGCTATGCAGCCACCAAGCTCCACATGGACGAGGCTCGCGAGGGAGCCGGCCCATACCTGATTGAGGCTTTGACCTACCGAATCGGTGCCCACACCACAAGCGATGATCCTTCTAAGTACCGCGATGAGTCCGAGGTCGAATACTGGAAGGCCCGCGATCCAATCGCGCGCTTCGAGACCTTCCTGCGTCGCCAGGGAATCGAAGACTCCTTCTTTGAAGACGTAAAGCAGGCTGGAGACGAGCTAGCGGCTGATATTCGCGAGCAGACCTTTGCGCTGACGACCCCACCGCTTGAGAACATCTTTGACTTTGTTTACTCAGAATCACACCCCGACATCGTTCAGCAGCGCGCTTGGCTAAAGGCCTACGAAGAATCGATGGGTTCGCATGAGTAGCTATAAGGAAATGGCGATTGCAAAGGCCCTGAATGCCGGTTTGCAAAAGGCCATGCAGGATGACCCAAAGGTCTTGATGTTCGGAGAAGACGTTGCCCAGCTCGGTGGGGTATTCCGCGTCACCGAAGGCCTACACAAAGAGTTTGGCGACTCCAGAGTCTTCAACACCCCAATTGCCGAGTCTGGAATCGTTGGAACTGCAATTGGCTTGGCGATGCGCGGCTACCGCCCGGTGACTGAGATTCAGTTTGATGGCTTTGTTTTCCCAGCTTTCAACCAGATCACTACTCAGCTGGCAAAGTTGACCTCGCGTTCCGAGGGCTTTTTGCAGATGCCGGTTGTAATCCGCATTCCTTACGGCGGTGGCATTGGAGCGGTCGAGCACCACTCCGAATCCCCAGAGGCTTACTTTGCCCACACCCCGGGCTTGAGAATCGTTACCCCGTCCAACCCAAACGATGCCTACTGGATGATTCAAGAGGCAATCAAGAGCCCGGACCCGGTAATCATCTTTGAGCCAAAGCGTCGCTACTGGCAAAAAGGCCCGGTAAACCTAGATATTCCGCCAATGCCGCTGCACTCGGCAAGGCTGATGCGCGAAGGCACCGATGTGACGCTGTTGGCCTATGGCCCAATGGTCACCACCGCGCTGCAGGCAGCAGAGCTTGGGGCCGGAGAGGGCATCAACATCGAAGTCATTGACCTCAGATCGCTCTCGCCAATTGATTACCCAACGCTTTTTGCTTCTGCAAATAAGACCGGTCGCGTAGTGATGGTTCACGAGGCTCCGACCAACGTCAGCCTTTCGAGCGAAATCGCCGCCCGCATCGCCGAGAACTGCTTCTATTCGCTAGAGGCTCCGGTTTTGCGCGTTGGAGGTTTTGACACCCCGTATCCGCCAGCCAAGCTGGAAGAGGCCTATTTGCCAGATGCTGACCGCATCCTGGAGGCCGTCGACCGCTCGATGGCTTACTAGGAGGCATGATGAGTATCGCGAAGTTCCCACTGCCAGATGTTGGTGAAGGTTTAACCGAGGCAGAGATCGTCTCCTGGAAGGTTGCGGTTGGCGATCACGTCACCGTGAACCAGACCATCTGCGAGATTGAGACCGCCAAGTCAATCGTTGAGCTTCCCTGCCCATTCGCAGGGGAAGTGACCGAACTTTTTGCCCAGGTGGGCGAGGTGGTAGAGGTTGGTAACCCGATCATCGCGGTTAGGGTCTTGGGTTCAAGCCCAATCCCAACCCTTAGCGAGCCTGATGCGCCAGCAGGTGCTGCGGAGAAGGAATCCGACACCGGTGCCGAGTACAAACTTCCGACCCTGGTTGGTTATGGCGACGCGGGGGATTCAAAGTCCCGTCGCCGCAGGGCTATCGCAGCTGTTTCGCCAGTAACCACGGCGATTCCAGTCTCTATGGTCAGGTCAATGGCAGCCAGCGATAACGTGATGGCAAAACCACCGATCCGCAAGTTGGCAAAAGAATTAGGCGTTGATCTAGCAAGTGTCACCGGCACCGGCGTACACGGTGAGATCACTCGCGAAGATGTAGTTGGCTCGGCATCTCAGGCCTCGGTTTTCAAGAACCTAACCACCCCCCAGGCACCTTCGGAGCGCGAAGAGCGCATCCCGGTCAAGGGTGTTCGCAAGGCAATCGCAAATGCCATGGTCAAGAGCGCATTTACCGCGCCTCACGTGAGCATCTTCGTGGATGTTGATGCCACCAGAACCATGGAATACGTAAAGCGCCTGAAGAACTCGGTTGATTTTGCGGGCATCAAGGTGACTCCGCTATTGATCATGGCCAAGGCCATGATCTGGGCGGTTCGACGCAACCGCATGGTGAACTCAACCTGGACCGATGAGGAAATCATTGTTCACAACTTCGTCAACCTAGGCATTGCGGCAGCTACCCCCAGGGGATTGATGGTTCCCAACATCAAAGACGCTGACAACATGAGCATGATTGAGCTGGCTCAAGCCATTGAGCAGCTAGCGGTTACCGCTCGCGATGGCAAAACCACCCCCGAGGACATGCGAGATGGCACCATCACCATCACAAACATCGGAGTTTTCGGTGTCGACACCGGAACACCGATCTTGAACCCGGGCGAGGTAGGCATTGTTGCCCTCGGTTCAATTCGCAAAAAGCCTTGGGTTGTCGAAGATGAGATTGTGATCCGCCAGGTAACCACCATCGGAGCTACTTTCGACCACCGCGTGGTGGATGGCGACGTGGCATCGAGGTTTGTTCAGGACGTAGCAAGCGTTATCGAGGAACCTGCACTGCTACTTGACTAATCGCAATTGACATTCATTTTCAATAAGCGTATTGTCAAAGCATGAAGAAATGGATTTTTGGCATCATCGCGGCTGCAGTTGCTGGGCTTTTGGCCGTTTTCATTATCGCACCGGGCATTTTCAACCCGGGTGCCACCAATGGCAGTTCATCCTCTCCAGAGATCACTAGAACCGGTCCGACCGGTGTTGTGAAGGTGCTCGCGAGCACAAACGTTTGGGGAGATATCGCCAAGCAGCTCGGTGGCGACTGGGTAGAGGTCACCGTAATCCTCGATGACCCAATGCAAGATCCGCACTCTTACGAAGCTTCCGCTCGCGACCAGCTGGCGGTGAACGACGCTGAGGTCATTGTCATGAATGGCGGAGGTTATGACGATTTCATGACCACCCTGATCCAGGCTGCAGACGAAGCCAAGATCGTTCAGATGGCCGTTCCCGTGGCTGAGTCGGCCGGTGAGTCTGAGACCCACGCCCACACTCATGACAATGAG
>CANESN010000027.1 GCA_947441105.1 Micrococcales bacterium | reverse complement strand
TGACCCGACTGCTCATGGCGGCGTAGCCGACACTGAACAACATCAGGATTAAGCCAACTGCTAGGTAAGCACCTGGAGCAGCAGCTCCGTTGCCTGCGAGCATTGCCACTGGAACCGCACCGGTCATTCCCACAAGAGGGGCGGAGGCGGCTACTACGAAGAAGACAATACCTAAAACACCAAGTTTTCCGGATTTAAGCGACCCGGCCGATCCGTTTTTCTGCGACATAAATTCTCCTCATTGAGTTTTGGTCGTTTTGACACAAACGACTACGTTCTACATTGGCGCAAATCAAGCCGAATGTGTGAAGGATTTAGGCACTTGAGAAAGTTCTAAATCAAATCGTTATAAAGCGATAAATAGGAAAATCGTTTGAAAGCAAATGATTGCTATTCTTGACTACATGACCGAACTAAGTGGGTTTCTCGCCCCAAAGACGCCTTCAGGCAAAAGTGCAATTATTCCTCACATGCCGTGGTTCTACTCTGGAACCCTGCTGACCGTTGAGTATTTGACAGATCCTAAGAATGTCCGAGCAATCCTCCCCCCAGAGCTTGAGTTGGCAGATGAAGAGCCAGGAGCAGTCGCATTGATTTGGGCCGATTGGCAGTCATGCAGCACCGATAAGGAAGAGCTACTCGATCCAGTGAGATCGCAGTACATGGAGGCTTTCGTAGTTGTTCGGTGCAAGTTCGAGGGGGTCACCTATTCAAGGTGTGTAGCTATCTGGGTTTCTAAGGACTTCGCAATTGCCAGAGGTTGGTTCCAGGGTTACCCAAAGAAGTTGGGTTCAATTCACGCGACTCGCGTTTACAACCGTGGGCAAGCGACCCCGAGGCTAGAAGCCGGGGCCAAGTTTGGAGCAAGCATCGCAGCCAACGACCACAGATTGGCAGAGGCGGTTGTCACACTTCGTGCGAAGTCGGAGCACAACGGATTTGTAAATGGACACAAGATGCTGCACAGTCGTTGGATGCCGTCAATCACACCTGGACTGGGAAACTCCATGGATCAGCTGATCACCATGGGTGGCGTCGACGCTGATCTGGGAACACCTTGGGTTGGCGATGCGGAGCTCAATCTTTTCGATTCACGTTGGGACGAGCTCGGTTCGATTCTTCCGGTTCAGGAAATTCTCGGGGGCTATTTCCGTGAGGTTGGAGTGACCTTCAACGGCGGCACCCTAGTCAAGGACTTCTCGAACCCCAACATCTAAATCCAACTGACCTTAGCCCTCAAGGTCTGAGGACGGTGACTTTGGTTTAGAAGTCCTCCATGTATTCGCGGATTTCCCATTCGCTCACGGTGCGACCGTGGAGTTGTCCGACTTCTGAGTTGTAGCGTTCGAGCTCATCTCGCTTCAGGGTCAGGAAAATCTCAATAAGGCTGTCCGAAATCAGACCGCGAAGTTCGTTGTCTTGTTCAAGTGCCTCTAGCGCATCGGTAAAGGTGGTTGGCAGAACCGGAGCACCTTCGTTTTCGTAGGCCATACCCTCGGCAGGCTCTGGGCACTCAAGCTTGTTGAGAATACCCAGCAGTCCAGCACCCAGAATTCCAGCGATCATTAGATACGGATTAGCTGCGCCGTCTCCAACGCGCACTTCAAGGCGCGTTCCACTGCCACGCTCAGGAGGTATTCTCACCATGCAGCTGCGGTTGTCATAACCCCAGTTGGCGCGGAATGGAGCCAGGGTGTCCGGACCGAGACGCTTGAAGGCGTTGATCGATGGGTTGGTCAAAGCGGTTAGGCCGGAAGCGTGCGCGGTGATACCGGCGATTAGGCGCTGGGCCACCTCAGAAAGCTCACCACTGCCGTTATCCATCAAGTTCTTGCCGTTGGCGTCAACCACCGAGAAGTGAAGGTGGAAACCACTGCCGCCCTCATCGCTCCATGGCTTACCCATAAAGGTGGCGTGCTGACCGGTGCGGTGCACCATGTCTTTGATTGCGGCCTTGAACATCAAGGCACGGTCTGCAGCGTCTAGCGCGTCAGAGTGCCAAATATTGATTTCGTACTGACCGGGGCTGAATTCGTGGTTACCGGCGTAAACACCAATATCCATCTGGTCCAGCATTCGCATCAGGTGAAGGAATGTGCCGTGAGGGTCCACCAGCGATCCGGTGGTGTAGGCCCTGCCGGTGCGGTCCAGCGATCGCTTGAAACCGCCTTCCGGGGTTCGATCAGCGATGTAAAACTCGAGCTCGGGGCCAACAATCGGACGCAAACCCAGCTCTTGGTATTTGGCGATAATCAACTGTAGAGCTGTGCGCGGTGAGAAGAGGTTCGGGTTACCGTTTGGTTCGCGTGCGTCCATAATGACGTAGGCCACCCCCGGCTCCCAGGGCATGGGCGTGATGGTCTCGGGTTCGATACGCCCGACTAGGTCCTGAAGTCCGTCGCTGAGGATGTTTGCTGCATCCAGCACACCACCCTGCGTATTGGTGTTCCAAATTCCCTGACAAAAGGTCGGTCCACCATGGGCGGAACGATCTATGTTGCTTACCAGCAGGTCTTTGGAGCGAGGGATTCCCAGCACGTCCGAATACATAACTCGCAGAACGTCGATTCCGCGCTGGCGTAGGGACTCTTTCAGTGCGCCTAAGTCGAGAGCCAATGTAACTCCTTTGTCACTTTTTGGACCAACCAAACTGTCGTTTGGGAACAAACGACAGAATAGTATCTGAATCTACTCAATTGCAGATTAGAGCGCAAAAGTTATCTTTGCGTGATTTAGGAGGAGTTCCATGAGGGCACTGTTTATTCAGCATGACCATGTGAGCCCAACTGGCCCGGTTTCTCAGCGCTTGCGCCACCATGGATTTGAGATTGAAGAGCGAACTGTTGTGCCTGAGCAGCTGTTCAGCACGCCAAACCAGGCCAGCTTTCAGTTCCCTGACCTCGATGATTATGACCTCATCATCCCACTGGGTGCTCCCTGGGGCGCCTGGGACGATGCCTGCATCGGAAACTGGCTGCAGCCGGAGCTCGACTGGGTTCGCACTGCCGTAACGCAAAACAAGCCGGTGTTGGGCATTTGCTTTGGCGGCCAGCTAATAGCTAGGTCAATGGGGGGTAGCGTTGCGCGCGGCCCACAGTGTGAGATTGGATGGAAGACGATCTGGAGCGAAGCGCCGGAAATTGTGTCTAATGGTCCATGGTTCCAATTTCACTACGACCGCTGGCAGCTGCCCGAAGGCGCAGTTGAAATCGCTAGGAATCCGATTGCCTCACAGGCCTTTGTCATCAACAAATCCCTAGCGATACAGTTTCACCCTGAGATCAACGCAGCTGGTCTGCAGGACTGGTTGGCCTGGGGCGGGGATAAGAAGGTGGTTGAGGATGGACAAGATCCGGATATCATGATGCGTCAAACTTTGGCCGAAGAGGCCGAGGCCGAAAAGCGCACCTTCGCGTTGGTCGACGGATTCCTAAAGCACGTCGCCAAACTGATCTAGCGAGAACTAATCTCCACCTGCATGCGCTTGATTCCATGCACAAAATTTGACCTCAAGAAGTCGATTTCGCCGACCCGCTTGGCAGAGGAAATTCGGCCAATTAGATCTTCAAACATGACCCTTAGTTCAATTCTTGCTAGCGCATTGCCGAGGCACATGTGAGGGCCACCGCGACCAAAGGTCATGTGCTCGTTTGGATTTCTGAGCACATCCATCACATCTGCATTGTCAAAGACAGCTGCGTCACGGTTTCCGGATGCGAACCACGTAACGACCTTGTCGCCAGCTTTAATCAATTGGCCATTCAGCTCAACGTCCTTGGTCGCGGTCCTTCTGAAGTGATAGACTGGGCTGGCAAAGCGTAAGAATTCCTCCACTGCCCAAGGGATTAGCTCTGGGTTCTCCTGGAGCAACTCAAGTTGCGATGGGTTTTGCAGCAGGTTGTTGAAGGTGTGGCTGATGGTGTGACGAGTGGTCTCGTTACCGGCAACCACCAGCAGCAAGAAATTGGTGTGGAAGTCGCGCTCAGTCAACGGCACGCCATCACTCATCGGGTTGTTTACCAGCACCGAAACTAGATCCGTGCCATCTTTACCTGCGCGCTCCCGCGCCAATTCATCGCCATACGCGAATAGCTCAAGAGCTGCCGGTGAGCGGAATGGAATCAGGCGGTACTGTTCGCTGTCCGGATCGCTAATCAAGACATCCGCGTGCTCTGGGTCGTCGAAACCAATCATGCGGTTTCCCCAGTCAATTAGCTTGCCGGTATCAGACTCTGGAACATCGAGCAGCTTCGCCAGCACCTGAATTGGGAAGTCTGCCGCCACTTCGGTAACAAAATCGAAAGTGCCCTTGGCCAGAGCATTGTCTAGGGTGGTGGCCGTCAAGCCCCTAAGGAAGGTCTCGTAAACCGACACCGCCTGCGGAGTGAACTGTCCTTGCAGCAGTCTTCGAAGCGCACGGTGCCGAGAACCATCAGTCTCCAACAGTGAGCGTCGGGCTTGCTCTTGCTCAGCATCTACTTCCTCAAGATTTGTAAATCGCTCAGAAGTGAAGGTCTCGGAGTCTCGCAGGACTTTGACGATGTCGTGGTACCTGGTTACCGCCCAAAAGCCACTGTTGGGCGCTTCTTCCTCGCACCAGTGAATCGGGGATTTCTCCCGAAGCTCTCTAAAGGCTGCCCAGGGTGCGCCCTGGGAAAAAAGGTCTAGATCTGCGAGGTTGATACTCGACGCTGAGCTCATCAGGAATCCTTAGGTCGTTTGGATGCTAACAATAATGACTCTAGCTAACTTAAGGTGCTTGGGACTAGCGGCTTTACAATAGTGATACAAACTTTGAGAATTTAGGGGCCATGGCCGGGATTCACACCATCGCAGAAACCGAGCGCCAAGTCAGCCTCGTGTTGGGCTCTAAAGCGCTCGATTTCGAATCAATGGCGGTAGTGGCTAACATTTTCCGTGCCTCGAATAATCTTCGAAACCACCTAGAGCGCTCGGTGCTGCAGGCACACAATCTTTCTTGGACTGGCTTTGTGGTGCTTTGGGTGGTTTGGATCTGGGGGCCGGTTGAGACTCGTGAGGTTGCGCGCGAAAGCGGCATTTCGAAGGGAACGCTAACCGGCGTCATGAAGACTTTAGAAGGTAGGGGTTACCTGGTGCGAGACCGCGGAAAAACCGACGGTCGCCTGGTCGATGTCAGCCTAACCAAAGCCGGCAGTGCTCTCATGGACGGCCTGTTTCCGCAGTTCAACCAAGAAGAAGCCCAGGTTGCCAGTGTGCTCAGTAGCCAGGAGAAGGCCGATATTTCAAGGCTGCTGCGACTGATCGCTAGCCACACCGCTAAAGCTTGAAAGCACTCGCTTCGTGTACGAAGCGCTTGAGCATCCCTAGCTGCCCCGCCTCGGAATCGTAGTTGTCCTCTGGGTGCCACTGCACCCCGTAAGCCCAACCCGCAGATGGGTATCGAACCGCCTCGACATAGCCGTCGGTGGACTTGCCGAGCACCTCAATACCATCCCCTAGGCGAGCAATAGCTTGGTGGTGATAACACGAAGTCTTTAGCGGACCTGGCTCTAGGCCAAGCTGCACCACTGATTCATCGAAGTTGATTTCTGAGATGTGGTGCCGGTGGTGCTTGGTCATGTCTTGAATCAGCGAGCCACCTAAGGCAACGTTGGTCACCTGAAAGCCCCGGCAGATAGCGAAGTAGGGCATGGCCTTTTCTAGCGCGAAACGAGCGAGTGAAAAGTCCACTTCGTCTTGAAGGTCATCAATGCCGTAGAGCTCATCGTTGTTTGGCTCTTCGCCATAACGCAACGGATTGATATCCGAACCCCCTGGCATCAGCACTCCGGAGAAACCAGCTAGGACCTTGCTCCAGTCGGAATCCTTGGTCGGCAACAGTGTGATGGGTTCGCCGCCAGCGGCGTGGACCGCTTCGAGAAGCCTTCGAGCATTCACCAAGCCTGCGAAGCGGGTTACTGACGTCGACTCGGCAAATCGGCCAAGAATTGCGATCCGGGGTCTGAAATCCATCGTTCTTCCTAAATTGTTATAAAGATTCACGGGGCCTGGCCAATTAGATGTTCTAGTCTAAATCATTAGTGTCCAAATGATTTAAGGGAGACCCCGTGAGTAAAGCTCATGTTTTCGGTGTTGACATTGATACGAGACACTTTATTGGTGGAAATCGCATTGCGTCCGCAGAAACCTACACCGACCTTTCACCGATTGATATGTCGGAATTGGGGCAAATCTCTCGAGGCGGAAAGCAAGAGATCGACCTAGCGGTGCAGGCAGCAAAAGCAGCCTTCCCAGCATGGGCAGCTCTTGGTCCAGAAGGCAGAGGAAAACTGCTGTTCAGACTCGCGGACCTAATTGAAGAAAATGTCGAGCTTTTGGCCAACGTCGAGACTTTAGACAATGGCTCGCTGCTTCGGTCTCATCGCCGAGGAGTCATGCCTAGAGCTGCCATGAACATTCGCTTCTTTGCCGACTGGGCAATGAATCAGCTCAGCCACCCCGACTTCGAGACCCGCGGCCACACCAACAAGATTTCTTGGGACCCTTCGGGAGTTGCGGCGCTGATTACCCCGTGGAACGCCCCGCTGATGCTGGCGACTTGGAAGATCGGACCTGCTTTGGCTGCAGGAGACACCGTGGTGCTAAAGCCGGCTGAGTGGACTCCGCTCAGCGCCAGCTTGTTCGCCGACCTCACAATCGAAGCTGGAATCCCTGCTGGAGTATTCAACGTGGTTTTTGGTTTTGGCAGCGAGGCAGGCGCAGCTCTCACAGCTCACAAGGACATCGCACGAATCTCATTCACCGGATCTGTGCCGACAGCAAAAATCATCGCCCACGCCGCTGCGGATAACCTCACCCCGGTGAGTTTTGAGCTCGGCGGAAAGAGCCCACTGCTGGTTTTCGAAGACGCCGACCTGGAGCTTGCGGCTCAGCTAGCAGTTGAACAGTATGACAATGCCGGTCAGGTCTGCCTCTCGGGAACGCGCATCCTGGTGCACGAGTCGGTGGCTGCTCCGTTCGCCGAGAAGTTCAAGGAGCGCGCGCTAAAGATTAAGCAGGGTGACCCTCGCGATGAAGGCACCGACATCGGACCACAAATTCACCCCGTTCACTTCGATCGAATCAAGGGCTTTGTGAACCGGGCAAAAGAATCTGGAGCTTCCATCGTGATGGGAGGCTCGGAAAACCAGGAGCTGGGTGGTTTGTATTTCAAGCCGACTTTGGTTATGAATCCTGATCCGTTAAGTGAAATTGTGACCAGCGAAGTCTTTGGTCCGGTGCTTTGCATGCAGACTTTCTCCACTGACCAGGAGGCTTTGGCAATGGCTAATGGCACAGAGTTTGGGCTTGCCGCCGTTGTGGTCTCGGGCAATCGGGAGCACGCCGAACAAATCACCAAGAACCTGGTGGCTGGAACAATTTGGGTTAACTGCTTCTTTGTTCGAGACCTACGCGCGCCATTTGGCGGCTCGAAGAAGTCTGGAATTGGTCGCGATGGCGGAACCTGGTCATTCGACTTTTACGCTGATGTGAAGAACACTGTTTACTCACCAAATGGATGGAAGGAATAGAAATGGGTCAAGTACTTGGCGCAGGCCTACTCGCGCACGTGCCCACGATTATGCTCCCCGAGGCGGTTCGAAAAGACCTGAACGAGGGCAAGGAGCTAAGTCTGGTTCCGGGGCTAAAGCAGCTTCGTAAAGACGTCTTTGAGACTCTCGACTACGACACGGTGATTGTTCTGGATAGCCACTGGGCCACAACCGTCGAGTTCGTTGTCACCTCAGCCGCTGAGCGCTCAGGACTATTTACCTCTGAAGAGCTGCCTCGAGGCATGACGCAGGTTCCCTACTCATTCAAGGGAGATCCGGAGCTGGCTCGGTTAATCGCCGGCAAGGCAGAGAAGAACGGAACCTGGATTACTCCAATTTCGGATCCGCACCTGCCAATTTTCTACGCGACGATCAACCTCTGGCACTACCTTGGTCGCGGCCTAGATGACAAGCGCTGGATCAGTGTTTCGGTCTGCCAGACCGGAACCTCGGAAGACTTCCTTCGTGCCGGCCGCGCCATTGGTGAGGCTATTGCGGAGTCCGACCGAAAGGTCCTGATTCTTGCGTCAGGTGCGCTATCCCACACCTTCCACAAGCTGCGCGATTTGCGCAAGCACGAAGCCAGTGATCCAAAGCACATCTACACCCCAGAGGCTTATGCGTATGACCTACAGGTGCTCGATTGGATGAAAACCGGAGACCACGGCGCAATCTTGGATGACTTCGCTACCTTCAAGAAGTACAAGCCAGAGGCAGGCTTCTTCCACTACCTTGCAATGGCCGGAGCGCTAGGGGAAGAGGAGCTGACCGCCAAGGGTGTCATGTACAGCGAGTACGAAAACTCGATTGGCACGGGCCAGGTTCACGTCTGGTTCCCCCAGCCCGAAGCCGGATTCCCAAGAGCTAAAAATTTGGTGCTATCTCGTGATTGAAACTAGAAGAATCCTGCTGGATGGCTTTCCTGTTGAAGTTCTGCGACAGGGTGAAGAACTGATTGCGCCGGACGGTCGATCCGTCGCGATTGAGGACGCGATTCATCTCGCTCCCGCAGAACCAACAAAAATCATTGCGGTGCATCTCAACTACGATTCCCGAACCCAAGAGTTCATGACCAAGTTGCCTTCTGCTCCAACCTATTTCCACAAGCCAATCACCGCGCTGAACTCACACCAAGGTGCAGTAGTCCGCCCCGAGGGATGTAAGTGGTTGAACTACGAGGGTGAAATCGTGATTGTGATCGGAAAAACCTGTCGCAACATTTCACCAGCCGAAGCTGGCGAATACATCGCGGGCTACACCGTTGGCAATGACTATGGGCTGCACGACTTCCGCGACACGGATGCCGGCTCAATGCTCCGCGTCAAGGGCTCGGACACTTTGGCGCCGGTTGGCCCAGGCTTGGTTCGAGGTTGGGACTTCCGCAACAAGTACATCCGAACCTATGTCAACGGTGTTTTGAAGCAGGACGACAACACCGACAACATGGAGTGGGATATGCACTACCTAGTTGCTGACATTGCCAGAACCATCACCTTGGTTCCGGGCGACATGCTTTTCAGCGGAACCCCCGCCAACTCCAGGCCGGTTCAACCGGGTGATGTTGTTGAGGTCGAAGTAGAGGGACTCGGCCGACTTACAAACCACATCGTTGTTGGTCCTACGCCAATCAGGACCGACGTCGGAGCGCAGCCCACCGAGAGCGAAGAGGTTATCTCCACAGCCATGGGTGGCGACTGGGAGTTCAGAGGAAT
>CANESN010000026.1 GCA_947441105.1 Micrococcales bacterium | reverse complement strand
GCACTTGGCGGTAACTTCATGGAGACCCCATGGTCTGATGTTTCAACCGCTGTAGAGGTTTCTGCCTACTCCCTGAAGGCAATCACCACCGCATGCTTGCCGGTCCTAAACAACCCAAGCTCTGTGGTTGGTTTGACTTTCGATGCGACTGTTTCCTGGCCGGTATACGACTGGATGGGTGTTGCCAAGGCTGCGTTTGAGTCAACCGCTCGCTACCTAGCTCGCTACCTAGGCGACAAGGGAATCCGCGTGAACCTGATTTCTGCTGGACCACTTCGCACTACCGCCGCGAAGGGCATCCCTGGCTTTGCAACCATGGAAGAGCTTTGGACTGGCCGCGCACCACTTGGTTGGGACCTAACCGACACCGAGGCTGCTGCCAAGGGCTTGGTTGCGCTATTGAGCGACTGGTTCCCAGCAACCACAGGTGAAATGATCCACGTCGATGGTGGACTTCACTCCACCGGTGCCTAGGGCAATAACTGAATTAGCAGGCTTAGATCGCGCTCATTGAGCGCGATTTTTGCTTTCTGCTGCACTACAGGCTTCGCACAGAATGCCACCGAGAGTCCGGCAACTTCCATCATTCCCAAGTCATTGGCACCGTCACCGACCGCAATGGTCTGTTGTTGGCTAACGCCTAACTGGTTTGCCCACTCCACAAGTGCTTCGGCCTTGGCGGCCCTATCAATAACCTTGCCAATAACCTGGCCGGTGAGCTGGCCATCGACAACCTCAAGTGTGTTTGCCCGCTCGAGATCAAAGTTCAACTGCTGCTTGACTGGAGCTAGGAGCTGGATAAAACCGCCCGATACGGCAGCGGCCTTGCCGCCGCGCTTGTGAATAGACTCAATGAGTTCTTTAGCTCCCTTTGTGGGGGAGAGCTGTTGGGACACCTCGCTTAGAACGGCCTCATCCAGTCCCTTGAGGGTTAGAACACGCTGCCTCAGGCTGTCTTCAAAGTCGAGTTCGCCGCGCATTGCGCGCTCTGTGACCTCGGCTACCTCTTGTCTTTTCCCAGCCCGCTCGGCCAGTAATTCAATTGCTTCGTCATTGATGAGGGTTGAGTCAACGTCAAAAACCACTAGGAACTTTGTCAAGGTGTAACCAAGCGCCCCTTTGCGACAACGGTTATGCCGCTCTCTGTGACGGTGAAGCCGCGCTCTAGGTCTCGCTCTTTGCTGACACCGATGCTTGCACCATCTGAAACCACAACGTTCTTGTCCAGAATCGCCTTGCGAATGGTGCAATCGCGTCCAACCTGAACATCATCCAGCAAGACAGACTCGATGATCAGTGTTCTCGAGGAGACTCGGACATTGGGGGAGAGCACTGAGCGATCAACAATTCCTCCGGAAACCACAACACCCAAGCTCACAATCGAATCCTGCGTGCGACCCTGGTTGCCCTCTGAGTCGTGGATGAACTTGGCCGGAGGCAAGTTGATCTGCTGGTTGTAGACCGGCCAGTCCGAGTTGTAGAGGTTGAAGATTGGCATGGTTGAGATTAGGTCCATGTGAGCGTCGTAGTAGGAGTCCATGGTTCCCACGTCTCGCCAGTAGGACTTGTCGCGAGCGGTTGCACCCGGAATCTCATTGAAGGTGAAGTCGTAAGCACCAGCCGTGCCGTGGTTCACAAAGTAAGGAATGATGTCCCCACCCATGTCGTGCGATGAGTCTGGGTTTTCCCCATCACGTTCAATAGCATCAATCAATGACTGCGCATTGAAGATGTAGTTTCCCATCGAAACCAAAGCCTGGGTTGGATCTCCCGGCACCGGCTGCGGGTCGGCTGGCTTCTCACGGAATGCCGAGATTTTGACCGGGTTAGCCGGATCAACCTCAATTACGCCAAACTGCGGAGCAATGGCGATTGGCTGTCTAATGGCAGCGACCGTTGCCTCCATGCCGGAGTCGATGTGTGACTGCAGCATCTGGTCAAAGTCCATACGGTAAACGTGGTCGGCTCCGACCACCACCACGTAGTCAGGTCTCTCATCGCTGAGGGCGTTCATAGACTGCAGAATCGCATCCGCACTGCCGGTGTACCAGCGCTTGCCCAAGCGCTGTTGAGCAGGCACCGAAGCCACGTAGGATCCCAAAAGCGGAGACATGCGCCAAGTTTGAGAGACGTGACGGTCGAGCGAGTGCGACTTGTACTGGGTTAGCACCACAATTCGTCTGAGTCCGGAGTTGATCAGATTCGAAAGTGCGAAGTCAATAAGTCGATAGCTTCCGGCAAAAGGCACTGCTGGCTTGGCTCGATCTGCGGTCAGCGGCATCAAACGCTTGCCCTCGCCACCAGCGAGGACCATTCCGAAGACTCTTGTTCGACCCATAGCCAAATGTTAGTTGTTAAAAGTGGCGCAGACACTAGCATTTCGGTATGCGCGTGGATTTTGTTACCAAGGAGTATCCGCCCAATGTCTATGGTGGAGCCGGTGTGCACATCACCGAATTGGTCAAGGTTCTTAGATCCAGAATTCAGGCACGAGTTCACGCATTTGGGGAACCGATTCAAGAGGCCGACACCTTTGGCTACCGCACTCCTTCGGCCTATACGGATGCCAACCCAGCCATTCAAACCATGGCTACCGATCTCGAGATTGTTCAGGCTATCAAAGGCGCAGACCTAGTTCACTCTCACACCTGGTATGCCAACTTTGCCGGTCACATAGCATCGATGCTGCACGCCATACCTCACGTGATCACCGCCCACTCGTTAGAACCTTTGCGCCCCTGGAAAGCGGAACAGCTTGGGGGAGGGTATGCGGTCTCGTCCTTTATCGAGCGAGCGGCCTACGAGCAGGCAAAGCGAGTCATCGCGGTGTCTCACGGCATGCGTAGAGACATACTCAAGGCTTATCCGGAACTTGATCCAAACAAGGTTGAGGTTGTCTACAACGGTATTGACTCCCAAAAGTGGCAACCACTTCACGATGCAGACATGGTTCGCTCGCTGGGTGTAAACCCTGATCAGCGTTCGGTTGTCTTTGTGGGTCGAATCACCAGGCAAAAAGGCCTTCCATATTTTTTGAGGGCAGCAAGCCAGCTACCGCAGGATGTTCAGTTGGTACTTTGCGCTGGGGCACCGGATACCCCAGAGATCAAAGCCGAGGTCGAGCACTTAGTATCTGAACTTTCTAAGACCCGCTCAGGCGTGGTTTGGATTCCGGAACACCTCCCACAACCTAAGTTGGCCGCGCTTCTGAGTAACGCTGATGCTTTTGTTTGCCCTTCGATTTACGAACCATTGGGAATCGTGAACCTAGAGGCAATGGCCTGTGGCGCACCGGTAATAGCAACTGCAACCGGCGGCATCCCCGAGGTGGTAGCCGATGGCAAAACCGGATGGCTAGTGCCAATTGAGCAGGTTGAGGACGGCTCGGGAACACCGGTTGATGAGAACAAGTTTGTTGCGGATTGGGGCAATGCCCTAAACGCTGCGTTGGAGTCAGGAACCCTGAAATCTTTTGGCGAAGCTGGACGCATTAGAGCGGTTGAAGAATTTAGTTGGGAGTCGATTGCGACTCGCACGCTAGAGGTCTACTCCAGGGCAGTTCAGAGCTAGGCTATTTTTCAATGTCTCAGGTAATTGATCTTCAAAATGTCAGCGTAGTTCGCAGCGGTAAAGCGATCCTAGAATCCGTTACCTTCTCTGCCAATTCAAATGAGCGCTGGGTAATTCTGGGCGCTAATGGCGCTGGAAAAACCACCATGCTCAGGGTTTGCGCTGCTCAGATCCACCCATCCTCTGGCCAGGCAAGAATCCTGGATCAGCGCTTGGGGGAAGTCAACGTTTTTGAACTCAGAACCCGAATTGGCTTTGCATCTAGCGCTTTGGCTAACCAGATTCCAAACAGCGAAAGCGTTCTAAATGCAGTTATGACCGCCAGCTACGGGGTCACCGGTCGCTGGAACGAGACTTACGATGCTATTGATGAGCGTCGTGCAATGCGGGTGCTCAGAGAGTGGCAGCTCGAAGACTTTGCCCAGCGTCCTTTTGGCACCCTCTCAGATGGCGAGCGCAAGCGTGTTCAAATTGCTCGTTCGGTTATGACTGATCCAGAACTGATGCTCTTGGATGAGCCGGTAGCAAGTCTTGATCTTGCAGCCCGAGAACTTACCCTGCGACTACTTAGCGGCTATGCCACAAGCCCTCAGGCTCCAGCTATGGCAATGGTGACCCACCACCTAGAGGAAATCCCAGCCGGATTCACTCACGCCCTCTTGATGCAAGATGGCAAGATTTTAGCCAGGGGAGAGATCGGCGCAACTATTACCAGTGCTGCCATCTCTGAGACTTTCCGTTTCCCACTGCAGGTGAGCTACCAGGACGGTAGATTCTCTGCGATTGCGTCCTAGACGACAAAGGAAATTGCTGCTAAGCTTTCCCGCTGTTGCTCATTAGCAAAAAGATTTCACAAGAAGGAAACCATGAAGGCTGAAATTCACCCAACCTACGAGCCAATCGTATTTCGCGACCTGGCATCTGGCGTTGCATTTCTAACCCGCGCTACCATCACCAGCTCAAAGACCATTGAGTGGGAAGATGGCAAGACCTACCCTGTTTACGACGTGGAAATCAGCTCTGCTAGCCACCCGTTCTACACCGGTAAGCAGCGCATCATGGACTCTGCAGGTCGCGTAGAGCGCTTCAACGAGCGTTACAAGAACTTCGGCTAATTCTTTATTGGCCAACCCAAGACCGCACGGTAATCCGGGCGGTCTTGTTGTTTAAGCCAGGCTTCAAATTCCAGACTCTGCTCATCTGACCACATTGCCTGTGAGGCATGCAGTTCTTCGGCAGAAACATTCAACGCAGGGAACTTAGCTGCCTGGCGCTGCGCCAAACGTCCTGCGGCAACAGCATCAGCGGTGGAGTTGTGAGCATCCGATAGCTCAACGCCGTAGTCACGGCATAGTGCAATCAGAGTCCTAGAACCTTTGCCCGAGCGAAACTTCACGAGCTTACGGTCGAGAACCAGCGGATCGATTACCGGGAGCGGGGACAGTGGCTGGAGGCCGTATCTTTCCGCCTCAGATTTCAAAATTGAAAAGTCATAGGGAGCATTGAATGCCACTAGCGGCATTGACTTGTTTAGTCGTTTGAGAACCTCAAGCATTTCGGAGATAGCAGGCCCCGGCTCCACGCCATTGGCTCTTGCGATCTCCGTTGTGATTCCATGGACATTGGCCGCAGCCTCCGGAATTTCAATTCCAGGGTTTATCAGCCACTCGTGGACCTCGGTAGGTTCACCGTTGGAATCGATGACCGCGACCGTGGAAGTCACGATCCTCGAGGTGTCGAGATCTAGACCGGTGGTTTCGAGGTCAAAAACCGCGAGCTGCTTACTCCAGGCTGGGCGGTTTGGATCAAAATCAAAATCTAACAAGGCTTCTCCTTGCGCCCAGACTACCGAGGCTTACCGACACTCCTAGACTTGACACATGCCGGTTCTAAATCTTGCTGCCCCGACCCTTGCCACTCTGGCAGCGGAACGCGGTCACCGGGCCGATATTGGGACGACCGCAATTTGGCACTACCCTTCAGCAGAACCCAAAGGCAAGTTGCTCTTTATTCACGGGTTTAGGGGTGACCACCACGGTCTAGCTGCCATCGCTGGAGCACTTGTTGACTACGAGGTGCTGATTCCAGACCTACCGGGCTATGGCAAGACGCCGGAACTTGAAAAACACGATCTAGAAAGCTATGCGAATTGGCTAATCGGACTGGTTGATCATATCGGCTCGGATGTGGTGGTGATTGGCCACAGTTTCGGTTCCCTTGTGGTCTCAAAGGCAGTGAGTCAGGGCATGAAGGCCAGGGCGATTGTTCTTCAAAATCCGATTACCACCAGGTCCAGCGAGCAGAACGATCTGGCAAACAAAATCGCACGCAGCTTCTACTCACTTGCCGTATCCCTTGGAAGACTCGGGTCGGGGCTACTCCGAAGCTGGCTGGTTGTCCGCGTGATGTCGGTGGCGATGGCAACATCAAAGAGCTTGAGACTGCGCTCCTGGATTCACAATCAACACCACCAGCACTTCTCCACCTATCGCAGTGACCGAGTCGCTCACGAGGGATTCACGGCAGCCTCTGCATCGAGCGTTCTGGATTTTGCTAAAGATTTCAAGGTTCCAACTTTGTTGATTGCGGGGGAGAAGGACCTGATCGCGCCATTGGCAAACCAGCTAAAGCTTCAGACACTGATTGCCGGCTCCAGGCTGGAGATCATGCCCTCGGTTGGCCACCTAACGCACTACGAGTCCTCCGCCGAAGTTGGCATGGCAATAGACAAATTCTTGGGTGAGCTTTGAGAAAGATTGCATTTGACGCCAGGTTCATAAAGCCGGAGTATCCCGATGGCATATCTAGATTCAGCCTCGGGCTGTTAGCAGAGCTCTCGAAGTTGACTGACCTCACGGTTGTTGTTTGTGACGCAAGGGTTGAAACAAAGCTTCCAAAAGGGGTAGCGGTCGTCTGGGCCGGGAACCCAACCTCGGCCATGGAAATTTTTACCGCCAGAAGGCTCAATGAGACTGGCATCGACGTGCTTTTTAGCCCGATGCAAACCACCTCCGGGGTTGGCAGAAAATTCAAGTTGGTTCTAACCCTCCACGATTTGATTTACTACCGTCACCGCACACCACCAAAGGAATTCAATCCGCTGGTTCGGGCTGTCTGGTGGCTCTATCACCTCAGCTTCACACCTCAGCGAATTGTGCTGAACGGTGCTGATGCCGTAGTCACTGTTTCAAACACCACCAAAAATCAAATCATCAAGCATCGACTAACCAAAAGACCAATCAGTGTTATCTACAACGCAGCGGACGCGGCAGAGGCGGTTCCAGAGCGCGATAATTCTGGATCGCGAATCTTGGTCTATATGGGCAGTTTTATCGGCTACAAGGACGTTGAGGCGCTTATCAGGGGAGTCTCGCTGCTTCCTGAGCACACCTTGGTTTGCCTCTCTCGCATATCCCTTGCTCGTAAAGCGGAACTGACCGCACTGGCAGATTCCCTTGGGGCTAGGGTTCAATTCGAAAACGGCGTCAGCGAGTCGGAGTATCACCAGTGGCTGATCAAGGCTCAGGCCTTGGTGACTGCATCCAAAGATGAGGGATTTGGTATTCCGGTTGTTGAAGCGATGGAACGCGGCACACCTGCCGTGGTGTCGAATCTGGAGATTTTTAGAGAGATCGGTGCTGATGCAGCCAGCTATTTCAATCCTGAGGACCCGCAGTCTTTTGTCGATCAGATCAATCGCCTTGGAAAGAAAACCGCTTGGAAAAGCACCTCACAAAAATCAATCGCGCAGGCAGCTAAGTTCTCATGGCAAAAGTCCGCATCGGACTTGTTTGAGCTACTGAACCGAGTCTGACCCAAGCGGCTGTGGCTTCCAGCCTTCAAGCTCCCAAGATCCGCGGTGATGCAATAGGTGCAGCGAAGCGTTCTGCAATCGCTCTCCAGCGGGCGGAATTGTTCCGTTGGAGACTTCGCTTAGAACAAATCGAATCAATGCTCCATGAGAAACTGCTAGCACCCTGGCTCCCGAATAGTTGGATTCGATGTGAGACAGCAGGTCACGCGCTCTTTTTTCAACACTGGCCTTGGACTCAGCCCCTGGGATATCGTCCAATTTGGAGAATTTTTCACCCCACTCGGCATATGTGAGGCCCTCGCCAATGCCGAATGCTCGCTCTACAAGCAGCGGCTCAATTGCGATTTCACTAATTCCAATTTGTGCCGCAACGATCTCAGCGCTTTCCCGAGCCCTTCCAAGCGGGGAGCTCAGAATCACATCCCAGCCGTAATCTAAGTGCTTGCTAGCGATTTGGATTTGTTCGATGCCAATTTGGTTCATAGCAATATCGGTTGTGCCCTGCAGGCGAAGATCGATGTTCCAGTCGGTCTGGCCATGACGCAATAGACCCAAGGTGCTGTTAGTCATTGAGAATTGCCTCCAGCAAATTCGATGTTGAAGCCGAGAGTTTTACATTTGCAAACAGGTCCGCTCTGGTTTCACCCAGGTTCACAATCACAATTGGAATGCCGCGCTTTTGAGCTCGTTTCACAAGCCTCAAACCGGAATTCACAGTTAGCGAAGTGCCGGCAACCAGCAAAGCCTCGGCGCTATTCAAAAGCCCCTCGGCAACCTCAACTCTGGAGAGAGGCACCTGTTCTCCAAAAAAGACCACATCGGGCTTGTAGTGCGCGCCACAAGAGCCACATTCTGGAACTCTAAAGTTTTTGCCGACCTCTACCTCGGCGTCACCATCGGGGGTGAATTCAACAACCTGCGAACGATTTACCTCTGGGTTTAGCTTCGCAATTCGGGAGTCAAATTCAGACCTTGAAAGGATGTCCCCGCAACCGGTGCAAAGCACCTGATCCAATCGCCCGTGCAGTTCAAGAACTTTCTTGGATCCCGCCTTTTGGTGCAGGCCATCGACATTTTGAGTGATAGTCGAAAAGACTCGACCGGAAAGTTCTGCCTTGGCAAGGGCTAGGTGGCCGGGGTTAGGAACAGCTTTCTCGACTCGACTCCAGCCGACATACGATCTTGCCCAGTACCTGGCCTGATTTTGCTTGGAACCCATAAAGTCATCAAAAGTAAGCGGGTGTCGAACGACTCGACCCTCGCCTCGGTAGTCGGGGATGCCGCTGTCTGTTGAAATGCCAGCTCCGGTGAGCGCTAGAACCGCTTTGCCGCGCAGCAGATTGCGGGCTTGCTCGACGCCATATTCCATGGCAGAAGAGATTGATTCGGAGGGCATTTGCCAATTCTAGTTTGGATACCAACCGCGAGAAATCTAGGAAGAAAAATTCCTATGCAGCATTGTGTCCGAAAGGGGACTTGAACCCCTACCTCCTTTCGGAGACTAACACCTCAAGCTAGCGCGTCTGCCATTCCGCCACCCGGACAATGCACTCGACCTAGGCCGAGCAAGCCAATAATCTATCACGAACTTCCTGAGCAATCCATTGCGGGGTTCTTTGAGAATTGGCATTTGGGCGATAGCGTAAGAAACATGCATGAAGAACCAGCACTGGCCCTAAGGCAACTGATAGCAGCGCTTGAGCGTCACCTCGACACCTGCGCCACAAAGCGCCCTGGTTCTGACCAAGAAATTCAAGAGGCATACGATCAAGTAGCCCAGACTTTCGAGAAATATGAAGACGTCTTGGAATCGGTTTATGGGGAGTATCTCCCGATCGTTGCAGAGGATGAATGAGTCCGTTTGAAGCGATTCTGCTCGGAATCATTCAAGGTTTAACCGAGTTCCTTCCAATCTCATCATCTGCACACGTCCAAATCGCACAGGAGCTTTTGGGGCTCAGTGAGCTAAGCAAACCAGAGCTAACCGCCTTTATTGCCACCATCCAAATCGGAACCGAACTTGCGGTCATTGT
>CANESN010000025.1 GCA_947441105.1 Micrococcales bacterium | reverse complement strand
CCGCGACCAGGGATGTTGAGGTTGGCGGCCAACTCATTCGCGAAGGCGACAAGGTTGTCATGTGGTACAACTCCGCTAACCGTGATGAGACCGTGTTTAGTAATCCAGACAGCCTGGTTTTCAACCGCGAACAGAACCCTCACGTTGGCTTTGGAGGCGGTGGACCGCACTTCTGTCTCGGGGCAGTCTTGGCCCGTAAGGAAGCCACCCTATTCCTTAAGCGATTGTTCGAAATCGTTCCTGACATCCAGGTATCCGGAGATGCAGTATTCGCCCAATCCAACTTCGTAAACGCAGTCACCTCACTTCCGGTTAGCTTCACCCCGACTAAGAAGTTGGTGCTCTAATGAGCGAGGTAAAGAATGTCGTTGTCACCGGTGCTGCCTCCGGTATCGGTAGGAGCATTGCTCAGAAGTTTCTGGATTTAGGTCACAAGGTTTGGGGTCTTGATCTCAATGCCCTTGAGAACCCAGATGTCAGTTATGTTTACGCCAACCTCACCAACCGCTCCGGTATGGCAGAGGTAGCACAGCAACTGCCAAGTCGGATTGATGTTTTGGTAAATGCGGCTGGTGTTTCGGGATTGCTTCCTATTCCAACTGTTTTGGACGTTAACTTCTATGGACTCCGGGCGCTGACCAGAGAACTTGCCCCAAGAATTGCCGAAGGTGGCACGGTCGTGAATATCGCTTCCACCTCAGGTTGGTTCTGGAGGGATCACCTGGATGACTTACTGCCAATCATTCAAGCCGAATCAGATGAAGAGATTCAAAGTGTTGTTGCTGCACGTGTGCGAGATGGCTACGGCGCTTATGCCAGAAGTAAAGAAGCCGTGGTGGTTTGGAGTGCGATGGCGGCTCAGGAATACCTGGGCAAATTCAGGGTCAATAGCGTAAGTCCTGGTCCAGTGCAGACTCCATTGCTGGATGAATTCTATGAGGCTATGGGTCACGAGGAGCTCGACCCGCTAACCGCTAGAGCTGGTGGGCGCAATGGCTTCCCAGAGGAGATTGCAGACGTCGTGCTATTCCTCGCCAGTGATGCTGCGCGCTGGATCAATGGAACCGATGTGCCAGTGGATAACAGTGCAGAGATTTCTGAGTTCTTGGCCGGCAAGGACTTCATCGCGAAGTTGGTGAGTAAGTAATGGTGAACTTCAATGAGCTCCCGAACCAACTGCTAATCGATGGCAAGTGGCAAGACTCGAGCGATGGTTCTCGGATCAGCGTTGAGAATCCAGCCACCAAGTCGGTGCTCGGTTCGGTGGCTTCGGCAACGGTTGCTGACGGCTTTCGAGCAGCAAAGGCCGCCCACAACGCGATGGCCAGTTGGTGTCAGGTAGTCCCAAGGGCCAAGGCCGAGATTCTCAGGCGCTGCTTTGAATTGATGATTGAGCGCAAGGACTTCATTGCTGAGCTGATAGTTATGGAGAACGGTAAGCCTCACGCTGAAGCTGTTGCCGAGGTTCATTACGCGGCTGAGTTTTTCCGCTGGTTCGCTGAGGAAGCCGTTAGGTTGCCAGGGCACCTCTCCACCGCCCCAGTCACCGGACGCAAGATTGTTGAGATCTCCGAACCCATCGGTGTTGCACTGCTGATTGCCCCTTGGAACTTGCCGGCGGCCATGATTACCCGAAAGGTGGCACCGGCGCTCGCGGCTGGCTGCACCGCGGTAATCAAGCCTGCCAGCGACACCGCATTCACCGCGCTATACCTAGGTCAACTGATGATGGAGGCTGGAGTTCCCGCCGGAGTCGTGAACATCATTCCGACCAGGGACAACGAAGTTGTTTCGGAGCTAATTCGCGACAGCGAAGTCCAAACCATTTCATTCACCGGCTCTACCCGAGTTGGGCAGATATTGATGCGTAAGGCAGTTGATCGTGTGCTGCGTTGCTCTATGGAACTCGGTGGCAACGCACCGTTTATTGTTTTTGAGGATGCCGATATCGATCTTGCCGTTGCCTCTGCGATGGTTGCCAAGATGCGTCACAACGCAGAAGCCTGCACCGCTGCCAATAGGTTCTTGGTTCACCGCAGTGTGGCTGATGAGTTCGTGGCGAAGTTTGCCCAAAAAATGGAAAGCCTGAAAATTGGCGATGGCCTTGACCCGCAAACCCAGATTGGACCGCTGGCCAACGCGAATGCGCTGAGCAGTATGGAGGCCATGCTGCATCAGGCGGTTTCTTCTGGAGCGAGGGTTGTGACCGGTGGGTCGCGAGGATCCGAGGTGGGACACTATTTCTTGCCAACCGTGTTAGCCGACGTTCAGGCGGATGCCGAGATTCTAAAGACTGAGATCTTTGGGCCTATTGCACCGGTTGTTGTCTTCGATACCGAGGAGCAAGCAATCTCAATGGCCAATTCAGTTGATGTTGGACTTGGTTCCTACATCCACACCAGGGACATCGGACGAGCAATGCGAGTTGCCGAGTCCCTCGAGGTGGGTATGGTCGGGGTAAACACTGGAATCTTCTCTGACCCAGCTGCTCCTTTTGGAGGAGTAAAGCAGTCGGGTATCGGCCGCGAAGGTGGTCGTCACGGAATCCTGGAGTTCCTAGAAACCAAGTACATCAATGTCTCTTGGGGGAGTTAGATGAATACCCCAGTTGCTAGTGCCATTGTTCCCGGTCCAGTTAGAAATTGGCTTGAGAACCTTTCCAAAGGCAATCTGGGCTCGATAAATGTTCTGGCATCCGAGGATGAGTCCTTCGATGTCCTAGACCCTGGTTCGGACAGCCTTCTGACCTCCCTTCCGGTTAGCTCTGAAGAAGTCGTAGCCACGGCGGTGCGCAATGCTCGGCGAGCATTTGAGGTGGGTCACTGGCGAAACGAAAGCCCAGATCATCGGGAGCGAGTTCTGCTCAGGTTGGCTGATTTGGTGGAACGAGACTTCCAGTTTTTGTCTGTGGTGGAGGCTCTAGATACCGGTAAGCCACTTGAGGAAGCGAAGTTTGATATTCAAGAGGTCGCTACCGTGTTGCGCTACTACGCCGGTTGGGCAAACAAGGTAAGTGGACAGACCATCGCAACTCCATTTGAGCTTTCTGCTATGACTATCAAGGGTCCGGTTGGGGTCTGCGCTGCGATTACGCCTTGGAACTACCCGCTCCCGATCCTGATGTACAAGCTTGCTCCAGCGCTCGCCTTCGGAAATTCGTTTGTTGCTAAGCCGTCTGAACTTGCACCGCTTTCCGCTATCTACTTTGCGCAACTCTGTGAAGAGGCAGGGGTGCCGGATGGCGTCGTCAATATAGTTCTTGGAGCCGGGGCAACCGGCTCGGCGCTGGCCTCAAACCCTGACCTCGACAAGATCGCCTTCACTGGCTCTTCAAGAACCGGACAGGCCATCATGGCGGCGGCAGCGAAGAACACCACCAAGGTGTCACTCGAACTTGGTGGAAAGAGCCCTCAGGTTGTCTTTGCTTCGAGCAACCTTGCAAAGTCGGTGGAGGGCGTGGCCAGAGGAATTTGGACCAATGCCGGTCAGGTCTGTGTTGCTGGTAGTCGGTTGATTGTTGAAAAGTCCATCAAGACCGAGTTCCTAAAGCAGCTCGAAAGCTTTACTAATACTTACTTCGTCGGCCACTCATTGGATTCTCGCAGCACCATGGGTCCGATCATCAGCAAAGTGCAGCAGGAAAAGATTCGTGGGGTGCTCGATGGCGCAATCGCAGATGGTGCTGAGCTTCACGAATATGGACGGGTATCGGATGTTGCCGGTTTCTTGCAGAGACCGACCGTAATTGATGGGCTTGCGAGCTCTCACTCCTGTCACCAAGAAGAGATCTTTGGACCGGTTATCACGGTCTCCACTTTCGAGTCCGAGGCTGAGGCGATTGAGCTTGCCAATTCGACTCGCTATGGTTTGGCCGCTGGGGTCTGGACTGGGCAGGCAGGCCAAGGTCATCGCGTTGCAAAGTCGATCACCTCGGGGACGGTCTGGATCAACACCTATGGTACTTTCCACCCAACTTTGCCATTCGGTGGCACCAAATCTTCTGGTTTCGGACGAGAGCTAGGGGAGTCGGCCGTCGATGCCTACACCGAACTCAAGACCGTGGTGGAAGACATCTCGGAATAGGGAGAGAAATGACTCTGGGACATCACAAGCGCACCAGTAATGGCAACATCATCGGTCAGATTGCCACCACCGAAGTTCCACGCTTCGCCGCTCCTGGCACCTTTGGACTGGTGCCGGACTTCCGCGAGGTAACCCGTGCCGATGTCGGAATTCTTGGCGTCCCATTCGACTCAACCGTGAGCTATCGCCCCGGAGCACGCTTTGGCCCAGAGCACATTAGAAACTCTTCGCGATTGCTGCGTCCCTACAATCCAGAAGCAAACAAGTGGCCATTCCTAGGTCAGCAGGTGGCAGACCTCGGGGACGTCGCATTCAATCCGTATGACATCAACAAGGCACTGAGCTCAATCGAGTATGCAGTTACCCAGGCCATGGAATTTGCCCCGAAGAATCTAATTCTTGGCGGAGATCACTCAATCTCGCTTCCGGTTTTGCGAGCCCTAGCCAAAAAGCATGGACCGGTCTCGGTGATTCACTTCGATGCTCACCTTGACACCTGGGACACCTACTTCGATCAGCCCTACCTACATGGCACACCTTTTAGAAGGGCAGCCGAAGAAGGTCTTTTGGATCCCGAGGGCTGCACCCATGTCGGCACCCGCGGTGGGCTCTATGGCAACACGGACATGCTCGAAGACGAAACCCTTGGCTTCATGACCATCCGCTGCCACGAGCTTCACCTTGATGGTGTTCAGGTTGCAATCGAACGCATCAAGCAGCGTGTTCTAGATCGCCCAACCTACATTTCGGTAGACATCGATGTATTGGATCCTGCCTATGCTCCTGGCACTGGAACGCCAGAGCCAGGCGGTATGGCCAGTTGGCAGTTACTGCACATCATTCGTTCGCTGTCCGGCTTGAACATAGTAGGTGGAGACATCATGGAGGTTGCACCAGCCTACGACCACGCTGAGATCACCGGCTTTGCAGCTGCCCACGTCGGCTATGAGTTGCTATCGGCTTGGGCGCCTGTTCCTAGCCAAGGTGAAATGAAGACTCGCTAAGCCCTTGGCTTTGCTCGCTTCAAGATGCTTTCGGCCTGCAACATGATCGGCCTATCGACCATCTGACCGTTGACCTTTGCAGCACCGGTTTCGACCTTCAGGATTGCCTCGGCCCATTCAATTTCTGCCTGGGTTACCTCAAAGGCTCTGTGGATTAATTCAATCTGAGTCGGGTGAATCGCCATCTTGCCCCCGAAACCTAGAGCCTTGGCGCGGTCAGCCTCAAGACCGACCTTGGACAGATCTTCAATGTGTCCAGAAGGGGAATCCCATGGCCTAGAAATCCCAGCCGCAAGCGAAGCAGTCAGGATTTGAACCCTGGCGTAATCGTGAACGATTGGAGACTGCGATCCAGTCTCGGCTGCAAAGTCCATCCCACCAAATGCCAGCTTTGTGATGCTCGGGTGTGACGCAATGTCATAGGCGTTTCGAAGTCCAAGACTGGACTCGATGATTGCTATCCCAGAAAGTCCCTCAGGGAGTGAGGGGATGTCGGATGGGTCTTCGACCTTGGGCAGCACGATTCCGACAAAGTCAGGGTTCAATCCAACTAGCGGCATAAGCGCTGGCAGTTCAATCGCAAGTCGGTCTGAATTGACTCTCACAACAATGCCAGCACCGGAAGACTGGTGCTTCAGCGCTGCGATGATGTTTTCTAGGGCAAGGTCTTTCTCGGAAGCCAGTACCGAGTCTTCGAGATCAAAGATTGCTAGGTCAGCCCCCGAGTTTCTCGCTTTGCCGAAACGTTCCGGCTTGGTGCCGGGGACAAATAGTGCCGACCTTGCGAAGTCAACCAATTCGTTGGAGATCATTTCGACCCCTTGGACAATCTGGTGTTGCCAAGCGACATCAGCTTGCGGTCATCGGGCCTAAAGAAGTCGTTACCCTGATTGTCAATTACAACGAATGCTGGGAAACGCTCGACTTCGATCTTGTAGATTGCCTCCATGCCCAGATCTTGATGATCAATCACCTCAACCGAACGGATATTGTCCTGGGCAATCAGTGCAGCGGGTCCACCAATCGTTCCAAGGTAGAAGCCACCGTTTTCACCACAGGACTTCGCAACCACCGAAGAGCGATTGCCCTTAGCAAGCATCACCAGCGAGCCACCAGCGTCCTGCAGCTGCTGAACGTAGGTGTCCATTCGACCAGCGGTTGTTGGTCCAAACGAGCCGGTCACATAGCCTTCCGGGGTCTTGGCTGGTCCCGCGTAATAGACCGGGTGATTCTTGATGTAATCGGGAAGCTCTTTACCCTCGTTTAGTAGCTCCCGCATTCTGGCGTGGGCAATATCGCGCGCCACAATCATTGGTCCGGTTAGCAGCACTCTGGTGCCGACCCCCAGGCCGCTGAGCTGACTAAGAATGCCTGACATAGGTTGAGTTAGGTCAATCTCGACCGAATCAGATCCAGCCTCGGTGGGCGTGACACCCTTTTCCGGGAGGTGCTGAGCCGGGTCGTGCTCAAGTTCTTCGATGAAGACCCCGTTGCTATCTATGCGAGCAAGCACCTGTCGGTCTGCAGAGCACGACACCGCAATGGCAATTGGCAAGGAACCATTGTGTCTTGGAAGGCGCACTACCCTGACGTCATGGCAGAAATACTTGCCACCAAACTGAGCTCCGAACCCAATGGTCTGGGTGAGTTCGAATACCTTCTGCTCGAAATCCAGATCCCTAAAGCCATTGCCAAGCTTTCCGCCCTCGGTCGGCAGTTCATCTAGGTAGTGGGCAGAGGCGAGCTTGGCAGTCTTCAGCGCATACTCTGCAGTGGTGCCGCCGATAACCACCGCGAGGTGGTAAGGAGGGCAGGCAGCGGTGCCGATGCTCTGAATCTTTTCCCTAAGGAAATCAAGCATTCGCTCTTCGTCCAGGATCGACTTGGTTTCTTGGTAAAGGAAAGACTTATTTGCGCTGCCTCCACCTTTAGCCATGAAAAGAAACTCGTAAGAGGCGCCCTTGCCAAGTTTGATATCTATCTCGGCAGGAAGGTTGTTCTTGGTGTTTGACTCTTCCCAGAGTGTCACGGGGGAGAGCTGCGAGTATCTCAGGTTCAGGTCTCGGTAAGCGCGATAGATTCCATTTGAAATGTGTCTCTCATCTTCACCATCGGTGAGGACCTGAGGGCCGCGCTTAGCGAAGACAACCGCGGTGCCAGTGTCTTGGCACATGGGTAAAACCTGGCCCGCTGCAACGTTTGCGTTCTTGAGCAGATCAAGAGCTACGAACTTGTCATTATTGGAAGCTTCAGCGTCATCAAGAATTGAGCTGAGCTGGCTTAGGTGAGATTTGCGAAGGTAGAAGTTAACTTCTTTGAATGCCTCGTAGGCAAGATCTTCAAGCAGATTTCCCTCGACCTCAATGAAGTCTTTCCCCTGGACGCTGACGGTCCCCACTTGACCATCCAACTTGCGAGCGGCATAGTGCTTTTCGCCAAGTGGCAAGAGCTCTGAGAATTGATAATCATCCACCTGATTAGTCTGCCACAAGATAGAAAATCAGGACACGGAATCGATTTTGAATAGATTTGCGCTTCGGAGTCTTGTACGAGCGCGCAGTCAGCCCAGGCGCATCACTTGCACAATCAAACAAAAACTCCCGCTCACAAGAACCTTTTGAGGCTCTAAATCAAGGGAGTTGCTGGCAGAGAATGGGGGATTCGACTTAGGCTCTACTCTTGCTCTTCTCTTGCAATGCAAACCAGAGAAGGTATGCCGCAATTGAAAGCTCAAAAACCGCGCCTGCTGCTGGAATCATCCAATGCCCCATCAACAAAGCGGTTTCGTGTGAAATGTGCTCACGCGGAAGAAAGTGCCATAAAGCATGAAATGCCCAGGCGCCTGCCCAGATAAATGGCGACTTCCTGAAGCCCAAAACCGCAAGAAGTCCCATTAGTCCAAAAATGGCAAGTTCCAAAAGTTCGCCTGAATGGGCAAAAGTCATGCCTGTCCACGCCGTCAAGACTGCCCAAAAAATCTTCTGGCCTCCCCGGGGCAGCCATAGCGTTGAAAGAATCAGAGCTAGTGCAACCGGCGCAGCAAGCCAGATCGAATAGGACTCCATGGAAATCAATCCCACAACCAGAATCTGAGCGATTATCACCGCGAGCACTATCAGTGCTGCGCTAGTTCTTCCTAAACCACTCGAGAACATTTTCGAGCTTGTAGAGAGTCCAACCGTGGCTCCCTCAAAGAACTTGGATCGAATTCTGAATATCAGGTACACACCAATGACGAGATCATAAATGAGGCACGCGAGCGGGAGGTCGTGCTGGTGGGCAGGAAGGTCCCTTGGAATCAAGTCCCAGAGAGGATGGATCATCCAAATTCCCGCGATAAACCATGGAGACCAAAACACGCCGGCTATCGCAGCAATTACAACAACAATCAGCAACGCGTACTCGATGTCTGAAGTTCCTAAGTAAACAGAGGAAAGCAACCAGACCGTTGCCACAGCCCAAGCAACTAGTTGAGTTCTAGCGGGCAACCAATAAAACAAGCCAACTAGCAGCAGACCTAGCGGAAATGCTGCCGGGATCAAGATTCCAAGTTGAGTAGCAATACCAATTAGGTAGCTGAACCCCACAGTCACAGCTCCAACATATATGGCAATCAAGGATGTGGATAAGTCTTTACGATTTAGCAAAATTGTCCCTATTTCAATCAACCACAATTATAAGTCTGGGGAAAGTCGCGATTTCCCCGGACGGACATTGCAAAGAACATTGCATACTAAGCAATAAACTCCCTCTCAGAAGCGCCTTGTAAGGCTCTAAATCAAGGGAGTTGCTGGCGGAGAATGGGGGATTCGAACCCCCGAGGGCTTGCACCCAACCAACTTTCCAAGCTGGCGCCATAGGCCACTAGGCGAATTCTCCGAGGGAGAGTTTAGCCCGAAAACAGCAATCGAAACCAAGAATCCTTAATCTAATGATTGGCTAGCATGGTTACAAAGCCCTTGTCGGGCAGTAAGTGGGATTCAAAGATGAGCCTTGTCGGACACTGGATCAATGGCGCTGAGGTAAAAAGCAACTCTGGGCGCTTGGGTGATGTCTATGACCCTGCTCTAGGTGAGGTCACAAAGCAGGTTGGCTTTGCAAACCAGGCTGAAATCAACCAAACCATTGCAGCTGCAAAGGCAGCGTTCCCAGCTTGGCGAGATGCCACCCTGGCTAAGCGTCTGGGGATCATTTTCAAATTCCGCGAGCTGCTCGATGCTCGCAAGGGTGAGCTGGCTGCCATCCTCACCGAGGAGCACGGCAAAGTGCTCTCGGATGCACTGGGTGAAATTACTCGAGGTCAAGAGGTAGTTGAGTTTGCCTGCGGCATGCCGCAGATGCTGAAGGGCGAATACTCCGAGAATGCATCAACCAACGTTGATGTTTATTCGATCAAGCAGCCTCTGGGCGTGGTTGGAATCATCAGCCCGTTCAACTTCCCAGCCATGGTTCCAATGTGGTTCTTCCCGGTTGCAATTGCTGCCGGTAACTGTGTTGTCCTAAAACCAAGCGAGAAGGATCCTTCCGCTGCAATGTGGTTGGCGAAGCTCTGGAAAGAAGCTGGACTTCCGGATGGTGTATTCAATGTTTTGCAGGGCGATAAAGAAGCCGTAGATGGACT
>CANESN010000024.1 GCA_947441105.1 Micrococcales bacterium | reverse complement strand
TCAAGCGTCAAGGGCCTCATAGATTCAGCGGAATACGAACCGGTGGGGATTTTCTCGGATGCTGGCGATTGGTATGTCTTTGAGCCCGTAGGACCTGGATTAGAAACTACCTTTGATGTGTTTTTCGACATACCCGTGGGCAGAAACCTTACAGGTGCTATTTATGAAACGTCCCTCTTCTTGGGCGACCAGGCGGAGTTTACTTTTCGCTAACTAAAACACCTCATGGTGGTCATAGTTACTATAAGTTCTAAATTTCACATCAATAAACGCGGAAACTAGCCCATTTGATGTTGCTATATGCCCTAATAAAAGTGGAAACAGTTATCCACAGCCTCCTTGTCAGTATTGGCAAGTAAGGTCCTCGTAGTTACTATAAGCCTTAATTAAGTCATGCAACGGGGGTAGTTCGTAGATGTTTGACTACGGATCAGAAGGTTAGAGTGGCACCCGATTCAAACAATGCGCTCATGAAGATTCTTCTTTCAAGACGCGCTAGAGAAACTACTCCGCGCAGTAAGTGGCTTGATCTCCAAAACCAATAAACAGCGCGTCTAGTGTCTGCACCATGGCATCGCCATCGCTGTCGGCGATGTTCTGGTTTAGGTAACTGGCAAGAGCGCTAATGCTGGCAGCCCATTGAGCTTTCTCACCCTCTGATCCTTCGGATGCAGCGGTTAGGTCTGCTGCAGCCTTTGTGAATACCTCACTTGCGGATTCTGGGGTTGCCTCTGGGTCATCGAAGGTGAACATCATTGAGTCAATTGCGCCACCAATTAGGTCACAGCTTTCTGCATCGGTCATTGAAGGACCGGTTGCACAGCCGGTAAGTAGTGCAAGGGAAGACAGTGCAGCAATGTATTTAATGTTCATAGAAACCTTAGTTAGATACCGGTAATGCTAGCGAGATAGGGCTTTGGTGACTAGCCAAAGAGTTCCGGCAGGGTGCTAGCCCAACCCTTGCGAACTTCGTTTAGTTCGAAGCTTGCTAGATCCTTGATCTCGATTAATCCTGAGGCCTTGTCGGTAACACCAATTCTTAGAACCGGAACTCCTCGTGCTTCGCAGAGTGCTTGGAACTTGACGTCATCCTCACGGCCAACGCTTACAATCACTCTCGCCTGTGACTCGGAGAACAGTGCTGCGGTTAGGTCTAGGTTGTCTCGCTCTAGAACCTCATCTAGCCAGATTCTGGCACCAACGTTAAAGCGCAATGCTGCTTCAACTATTGCGATTGCAAGGCCACCCTCGGAGATATCGTGAGCTGCTTCGATCATGCCCTGGATAGCTGCACCGTGAATCAGGTCGGCAAGCTTCTTCTCGCTTGCGAGATCAACAACCGGTGGCTTGCCACCAAGGTGACCGTGGATGGTCTCTGCCCAAGCTGAGCCATCCAGCTCATCTTTGGTGGTTCCGAGCAGGTAGATGTTGTTGCCTTCGTCTTGCCAGCCGGAAGGAATGCGTCTTGCAACGTTGTCGATAACACCTAGAACACCAACCACCGGGGTTGGGTAGATAGCAACGTCACCGGTTTGGTTGTAGAACGAAACGTTTCCTCCGGTGACCGGAACACCTAGCTCCATGCAGGCATCCGCAAGACCTGCGGTCGCTTCTTTGAATTGCCACATAACCTCTGGGTTCTCTGGGCTTCCAAAGTTCAGGCAGTTGGTTACCGCCTTTGGCTTTGCTCCGGTTACGGCGACATTTCTATATGCCTCAGCTAGTGCTAGTTGTGCTCCGTGATACGGGTCCAGTTGGCAGTACTTGCCATTGGCATCGGTTGCCAGGGTGATGCCGAGACCGGTTTCTTCGCTGACGCGAATCATGCCGGCATCATCTGGCATGGATAGTGCTGTGTTGCCCATGACGTAGCGGTCATACTGGGCGGTGATCCAAGACTTGTCCGCTTGGTTAGGGCTAGTAACGATTGCCAAGATTTGCTTGGCAAGCTCTGCCGGTGCTGATGCTCTTAGAAGTGTTTTTGAGCTGTTGGCATTTAGTGCATCTTGATACTTTGGGTATTCAACTGGGCGGTGGTAGACAGGTCCATCGTGAGCCACGGTTCTAGGTGGCACGTTAACGATCTCTTGCTCGCCCCAGTTGATGTACAAACGGTCTTCGTCGATTACCTCACCAAGTACTGAGTATTCAACTTCCCACTTGGTAACGATCGCTTTGAAAGCTTTTAGGTCCTTGGTTGGAACAATCGCCATCATGCGCTCTTGTGATTCACTCATCAGAATCTCTTCTGGGGTTAGGGAATCATCTCTTAGTAGGACATTCTGAAGCTGAACCTTCATGCCCTTGCCACCGTTGGAGGCAAGCTCTGAGGTGGCGCAGGAGATGCCTGCTCCACCTAGGTCTTGAATACCGGCGACTACGCCTGCGTAGAAGAGTTCAAGGCAGCACTCGATTAGGACCTTCTCGGCAAATGGGTCACCAACCTGTACCGCTGGGCGCTTGGTTGGTCCGGTTGAATCAAAGGTTTCTGAGGCTAGGACGCTAACGCCACCAATGCCATCGCCACCGGTTCTAGCTCCAAACAGGATTACTAGGTCGCCAGGGTTTGATGCCTTGGCAAGCTTTAGGTCTTCGTGCTTCATGACACCAACTGCTAGGGCATTGACCAGCGGGTTGCCCTGGTAGACCTTGTCAAAGACAGTCTCGCCACCAATGTTTGGAAGCCCCAGGCAGTTGCCGTAGAAAGAGATGCCTGAAGTGACACCGTGAACCACGCGTGCGGTGTCAGGGTCACTCGGAGCTCCAAAGCGCAGCTGGTCCATAACCGCAATTGGTCTTGCACCCATGGTCAAGATGTCGCGGACAATGCCACCGACACCGGTTGCTGCACCCTGGAATGGTTCGATGTAGCTTGGGTGGTTGTGGCTCTCAACCTTGAAGGTGACAGCTAGGCCTTCGCCGATATCTACAACACCTGCGTTTTCACCCATGCCGACCATGAGGTCTTTTTTCATTGCCGGGGTGACCTTCTCACCAAACTGGCGAAGGTAGATCTTGGAGGACTTGTAGCTGCAGTGCTCGGACCACATCACCGAATACATTGCTAGTTCTGAGGAGGTTGGGCGTCTGCCGAGAATGGTTTTGATCTCTTGGTACTCGTCTTGCTTGAGACCGAGTTCTTTCCAAGGCTGTTCTTTATCGTTTGCGATTGCGTCCGAGACGGTGTCGACGTTGGTAGGTCTTTTCCTCATTAGGCATTCACCAGAGCCTTCAAAACCGACTGGAAGAACTTAAGTCCATCAACACCTGATCTTGTTGCGATATCGGTGTCTGGTCCAAAGCCAGCCTCTGTGGCGTGCTCTGGGTGAGGCATTAGCCCAACCACATTGCCGCGCTCATTGGTTAGACCTGCAATGTCGTTCATTGAGCCATTTGGGTTTACGTCTAGGTAGCGAAAGACCACGCGGTTCTCGGCTTCCAGCATCTTTAGGGTCTCGGCACTTGCGATGTAGCCACCCTCGGCGTTTTTGAGCGGGATGGTGATTTCTTCGTCTTGCTCAAAAAGGTTGGTCCAGGCGGTGCTCGTGTTCTCCACCCTGATGCGCTGGTCTCTGCAAATAAAGTGCTGGTGCTCGTTGCGAATCAAGCCACCTGGTAGCAAGCGAGATTCGACAAGGATCTGGAAGCCATTGCAAATGCCTAGAACAGGTAATCCCTGGGCTGCAAGTCTCACTACCTCTTGGGTGGCCGGAGCTTGAGCGGCAATTGCTCCGCAGCGTAGGTAGTCACCGTAGGAGAAGCCTCCCGGTAGGACTACTGCGTCAACCTTTTTGATATCGCTGTCTGCGTGCCAAAGTGGAACCGGTGTTCCACCGGCTAGTCGAATAGCGCGCTGTGCATCCCGGTCATCCAAGGTTCCCGGGTAGGTGATTACGCCGATCTTCATTAGTCCTCTTTGGTGATTGCAACGACGTCTTCAATGACGTCGTTGGAGAGGAAAGAAGCTGCAACGCGTCCCGCGCTATCTAGGTCTGCTTGGGTAATTGGGCGATCGAAGTGCAGCTCGATGCGCTTACCAATTCTTACGTTCACGATGTCGTTGTGGCCTGAGCGCTTTAGTGCGTTGGCTACTGCCTTGCCTGGAGGGTCAAGTAGATCTTGCTTTGGCATGATCTCAACAATGATTTTTGGCACTTTTCCCCTTCGGTTGGCAGGAGGTCCTGTTTCGGGATGGATATTTGGCTCGCGACACTGCGGAATAGCCATAGTTTACTGGGCTAACAGGCGCATCTGCACAGCCACTCGGGGAGCCGAGTTATCCACAGATTTGTTCTGGGCAAAGTGGTATCAACTTGATACCATTACGTTATGGCTATGACTATTAGATTGACTGAAGCACAGGATGAAGTGCTCACAAACATCGCTGAACAGCTAGGTTGCTCCAAGCAGCAAGCTGTAATTACCGCCATCGAAGCATTTGATGCGAAAGCCCACAGGCAGAAGCAGCTCAAAGAGATCATGGACATTGTCCTGGTAAGGGACAAGGAGTTGCTCGATCGCTTGGCTGACGCGTGACGCACTTTCTCGAACTTGAGGATGCGCTTCAGCAAATAGCGGTTGCGGGCTTGTATGTGAAAGACCTGGGTCTTCTTAACTCGGCACTAGCGAGACCAAAAACCAGGCTATTCGCCGAAGACGCCTACCCAACGCTGGAACTCAAGGCAGCGGCCATGGTTCACTCCATCATCAAAAATCATGCGATGGTTGATGGAAACAAACGCACCTCTTGGTTCATGCTGTCGTCTTTCCTCTACATCAACAGCTATTTCATAGTGATGAATGCCGATCAAGGTATGGAATTCACGTTAGGAATCGCAACCGACAAGTTGACACTTGCTGAGGCAGCGGAAATGATCCGCAAGCACATGGTACAAGTCGGCTAGTTCTTAGCGAAGCTTTCTATAGGTGGGCAGGTGCAGGTTAGGTTCCTGTCACCAAATGCTCCATCAATGCGTCTAACCGGAGGCCAGTACTTGCTCTTGCGCTGTGAGTCTGTTGGGAAGACTGCCAACTCGCGAGAGTAAGGGTGGTTCCACTCTGAAACCAGGTGGTTCGCGGTGTGAGGCGCATTTACCAACGGGTTGTCATCGTGTGGCCAGACGCCATCCTGAACCTGCTGAGCTTCCGCGCGAATTGCGAGCATGGCCGAGATAAAGCGATCTAGCTCTTCCTTTGGCTCAGACTCGGTTGGCTCAATCATGAGGGTTCCAGATACTGGGAAGCTCATGGTTGGTGCGTGGAAGCCATAGTCAATCAAACGCTTTGCAATGTCATCGTTTCCGATGCCGGCGTCCTTCTGAAGCGGACGGATGTCGATGATTGCTTCGTGAGCAACTAGGCCGTGCTTGCCGGTGTAGAGCAGCGGGAAGGCGTTGGAGAGCTTCTTGGCCACATAGTTAGCGCTTAGGACGGCAACTGCGGTAGCGGAGCGAAGTCCATCGGTACCCATCATCTGGATGTATGCCCAGGAGATTGGCAAGATGCTTGGAGAACCAAATGGTGCTGCCGATACCGGACCATAGCCAGTTAGTGGAATCTGAGCCATTGAGTGTCCAGGTAGGAATGCACTCAGGTGTGAGCGAGCAACTACTGGACCAACACCTGGACCGCCACCACCGTGAGGGATGCAGAAGGTCTTGTGTAGGTTCAGGTGCGACACATCGCCACCAAAGTCACCGAACTTGGCAAAGCCGACCACCGCGTTGGTGTTGGCACCATCGATGTAGACCTGACCGCCGGCCGCGTGAACTAGGTCGCAGATCTCAACCACTGCTTCTTCGTAAACACCGTGGGTGGAAGGGTAGGTGATCATCAGTGCGGAGAGCTTGTCTCCGGTTGCTGCGATCTTGGCCTTTAGGTCGGCCGCGTCAACGTTGCCGTCTTCGTCACACTCAACAACCACTACCTCCATGCCGGCGAGTACGGCGCTCGCAGCATTGGTGCCGTGGGCAGATGATGGGATTAGGCAGACGTTGCGCTGGAAGTCAGAGCGAGAGCGGTGGTAGCCGCGAATCGCTAGCAATCCAGCAAGTTCTCCCTGGCTACCGGCGTTTGGCTGCAATGAGACTGCTTCGTATCCGGTGATGTCGCTTAGCCAGCTAGTTAGCTCGCCAATGAGCTCCATGTAGCCCTTGGTGTCCTCGGCTGGAGCAAATGGGTGCAGGTTGGCAAATTCTGGCCAGGTGACTGCTTCCATCTCGGTTACCGAGTTGAGCTTCATGGTGCAGGAGCCCAGAGGAATCATGCCGCGATCAAGTGCGTAGTCAAAGTCGGCAAGCTTCTTTAGGTAGCGAAGCATCGCGGTTTCTGAGTGGTATGTGTTGAAGACCGGGTGCTGCAGGTATTCACTGGTGCGGTGATTTCGTAGCTTGTCGGATGAGTCAGCGGCTTTCGGAGCTCTTGCGCCAAAGGCAGCAGCTAGGTCGCTCAAGTGATTCCAGCTGGTGCTCTCGTCAATCGAGATACCCAAGGTCGAGTCATCAACTAGCAGCAGGGTTAGGTCCTTGGATCTTGCTGCATTGAAGATCTTGTTTGCATCGACGTTTTGAATTCTGATGGTGTCGAAGAAGTTCTGGTGCTGAATCTCTAGGCCGGATTCTTCCAAAACCTTGGCCAAAGCGGTTGCCTTGGAGTGAATCTCCAGGGCAATGGCTTTTAGGTTTTTTGGACCGTGGTAAACCGTATACATTCCCGCGATTACGGCAAGAAGAACCTGAGCGGTGCAAATGTTGCTGGTGGCCTTCTCGCGGCGGATGTGCTGCTCGCGGGTTTGCAAAGTTAGGCGGTAGGCAGGTGCACCTTCGGCATCGACCGAGACACCAACCAGACGACCAGGCATGGTGCGCTCAAGCTTGTCGCGAACCGCTAGGTAACCGGCGTGAGGACCACCGAAGCCCATTGGGACTCCAAAGCGTTGGGTGGTGCCACAAACCACATCGGCACCCTTTTCTCCCGGAGGAGTAAGCAGGGTTAGTGCCATTAGGTCTGCGGTTGCAATTGCCAAGCCACCAAATTCGTGAACCTTCGCAAACAGGTTTTCAAAGTCAATAATTCGGCCCGATGCTCCCGGGTACTGGATAACCGCGCCAAAGCACTCTTGATCGAGCTCTTGTGGGTTTGCTGCATCAAAGTAGCGAATCACAATTCCCATTGGGTCAGCACGGTGCTCTAGCAGCTGCTTGGTTTGTGGGAAGAGATCGGAATCTGCAAAGAAGATATTGGACTGTGAGTCTGCGCTTCTTCTTGCGATCATCATTGCCTCGACCACAGCGGTTGATTCATCCAACATCGAAGCGTTGGCAGTCTTCATGCCGGTGAGGTCGGTGACCATGGTCTGGAAGTTGATTATGGCTTCGAGTCTGCCCTGGCTGATCTCAGGCTGGTATGGGGTGTAGGCGGTGTACCAGCTTGGGTTTTCTAAAACATTGCGCTTGATAACACCCGGGGTCCTGGTGCCGTAGTAGCCAAGACCGATAAAGGTTTGTGTGATTCGGTTCTTACCGGCAATCTCGTGGAGTCTTGCAAGGGCATCATCTTCGCTAATTGGCGCGGGCAGTGTGCTGCCACCGCGATATTGAATTGCCTCTGGGAGCGCTTTTTCCATGAGGTCCGAAAGCGAAGTTGCGCCGACGAAGTCCAGCATCTCCTTTTGAGCTTGAAGATCAGGTCCGATGTGACGGAACTGGAAATCATGATGCTTCTCTAGCAACTACTTCTCCCCGGTGAGCGCTGCGTACTCGGCAGCGGTTAGCAGCTCTGGCAATTGGGTGTACTTGATCTTGATTAGCCAACCAGCACCGTATGGGTCCTGGTTGATCGCCTCTGGGGCATTGCCCAGGGCAGAGTTTGACTCGATGACCTCACCATCCATTGGCGCGTATAGCTCGCCCACTGACTTGGTGGACTCGATCTCGCCACAAATCTTCATGTAGCTGGTAGAGCTACCTGGCTTTGGAAGATCGACGTAAACAATTTCACCAAGCGCATCGGCTGCGTACTGAGTGATGCCTACGGTTGCGACATCGCCTGCTACAAGCACCCACTCGTGCTCTTTGGTGTACTGAAGGTTCTCTGGATTTGCCATTTTTTATCTCTCTGCCTTGTAGAACGGTAGCTTGACGATTTCATAGGGGACTCGGGTGCCGCGAACATCGGCCTCGAGCTTGCTGCCGGGGGTTAGATCTAAATCTGCTTTGAGGTACGCCATTGCGATTGGGTAGCCCAGGGTGGGGGAAAGAACTCCAGAGGTGATCTTGCCAATTGAAGTTTCGCCACCCGGGAGGAAGATTTCGTAGTCCGCTCGAGCTGCTCGCTTACCTTCGCCTCTAAGTCCAAAGAGCTTGGTCTCAAGTTTTTGGCCTGAGACCTTTAGCAACTCGGTCTTTGAGTTGAACTCGCCCTTATCAAAAGCCACGATTCTTCCGAGGTTTGCCTCAAAAGGGGTCAGGGTCCTGTCGAGCTCATGACCGTAGAGAGGCATTCCGGCCTCAAGGCGCAAGGTGTCGCGAGCTGCCAGGCCGCAGGGTAGTAGGTCATCGCCGCCGGCAGCCAAAAGCTTGCGCCAAATCGAAGCTGACTCGAGTACCGGAATATAGATTTCGAAACCGTCTTCGCCGGTGTAGCCGGTGCGGGCAAGCAAAACCGGAACGCCAGCAAGGTTGGCTTTTGCGATCGAGTAATACTTCAACTGGCTTAGGTCGGTGTCGACCAGCTTGCCCAAAATATCTTTTGCCTTTGGTCCCTGAATCGCAACCAGTGCCCAGTCTTCGGTCTCGTCGAAGATGTCAACCTTGAAGCCGTAGTCGGCCATATCCTGCATCGCTACCAAAACCGCATGGCGGTTTGAGGCGTTGGCAACAATCAGGTAATCCTCGGTGTCCATCTTGTAGACGATGAGGTCATCGATGATGCCTCCGTCTTTCGAACAGATAATCGTGTACTTGGCTTGGCCAATCGAAAGCTTAGAAATATCCGACACCAAAATGCTGTCTAGGAACTTGGTCGCCTCAGGTCCAACAACGCGAAGTTCACCCATGTGAGAGATGTCAAAAAGGCCCGCGCTTTTGCGCACTGCGTGGTGCTCATCCAGGTCCGAGCCATAGCGAACCGGCATGTTCCAGCCACCGAAATCGGTAAAGGTTGCACCCAGGGAAACATGCTCTTCGTTAAGCGGTGTTGTTAGCACTTCCCAAGTCTATTACCAACTAGAGCGCGGTCAGTTTCCCACGCAGCTCTTGGTACTTAGATGCCGTAGTTGAGACTATATCGTTAGGTAATTCAGGTGGAACACCCACCTGATTCCAGTTCGCCGAAAGCCAGTTTCTCACAATCTGCTTATCAAAACTTTGGTCGCGAACACCCTGCTCCCACAAGGCCTTATCCCAATACCTAGAGGAGTCCGGGGTCAGCACCTCATCGCCCAGGGTGAGCTGGTTGGTTGCCGGGTCATTGCCAAATTCGAATTTGGTGTCCGCGAGGATCAACCCAGCCTTTTCGCAAAGTTGAGACGCTTCAATAAAGATGCGAATCGACTCGTCTCTCAGGCGCTCGGCTATTTCTTTCCCGACCAGCTCAACGCTCTGGGCAAAGGTGATGTTCTCATCGTGCTCACCTTGTTCGGCCTTGAATGCCGGGGTGTAGATCGGGTGGGGTAGGCGATCGCCAAATTCCAAACCTGCCGGTAGTTCGATGCCGCAGACGCTGCCGGTTTGTTGGTATTCCTTCCAGCCAGAGCCGGAGAGGT